>NZ_JBEZJP010000441.1:0-6848 GCF_040653175.1 Actinomadura sp. NPDC048032 | reverse complement strand
TGACGTGGGTGCGCGCGGTCGCCGGGCTGATGAACAGCTCGGCGCCTATCTCCTGGTTGCTCAGCCCCCGTCCGATCAGGGCCAGCACCTCCCGCGCGCGCTCGGCGTGGCCTTCGCGATCGAGCGCGCCGCCCGGCTCGGCCTGGACGCGCCGTGGCCGCGCGACGCCGTCACCGTGTGCAGCTTCGGGGACGCCTCCGCCAACCACTCCACCGCCGCCGGCGCCGTCAACGCGGCCGTCAACTGCGGCTACCAGGGCCTTCCCCTGCCGCTCCTGCTCGTCTGCGAGGACAACGGGATCGGCATCAGCGTCCGCACGGCGCCCGGCTGGATCCGTGCCGCCTACGGCTCGCGGCCCGGCCTCGCCTACTTCCACGCGGACGGCTGCGACCTCGCCGACGCCCACGCCGCGGCGGCGCGGGCGGCCGACTGGGTCCGCGAACGCCGCCGTCCCGCGTTCCTGCACCTGCGGACCGTCCGGCTGATGGGCCACGCCGGCTCCGACGTCGAGTCGGCGTACCGGACCTCCGCCGAGATGGCGGCCGACCTGGAGCGCGACCCGCTCCTGCGGACCGCGCGCCTCCTCGTCGACCGCGGAGTCGCGACCGCGGAGGACGTCGTCGGCCTCTACGAGGCCAAGCGCGCGGAGGTCATGGCGCTGGCGGAGAGCGTCGCGGGCGCCCCGCGCCTGGCGTCCGCCGCGCAGGTCATGGCGCCGCTCCGCTCCACCGCCCGCGGAGGGGGAGCGGTGGCCGCGGAGGGGGAGCCGGTCACGCTGGCGCAGGCGGTCAACCGGACGCTCGGCGACCTGCTGGACGAGCGGCCCGGCATGCTCGTCTTCGGCGAGGACGTGGCCCGCAAGGGCGGCGTCTACGGGGTCACGCGCGGGCTGATGAGGCGGGCCGGGGCGGCCCGGGTGTTCGACACGATCCTGGACGAGCAGTCGGTCCTCGGCCTCGCGCTCGGGTTCGGGACCGCCGGGATGCTGCCGGTCCCGGAGATCCAGTACCTCGCCTACCTGCACAACGCCGCCGACCAGATCCGGGGGGAGGCGGCGACGCTGCCGTTCTTCTCCTCCGGCCGGTACCGCAACCCGATGGTCGTGCGGATCGCGGGCTACGCCTACCAGAAGGGGTTCGGCGGCCACTTCCACAACGACAACGCCGTCGCCGCCCTGCGCGACATCCCGGGGCTCGTCATCGCGTCGCCGGCCCGGCCCGACGACGCCGCGGGGATGCTGCGCGCCTGCGCGGACGCCGCCGGGCGCGACGGGCGCGTGTGCGTGATGCTGGAGCCGATCGCGCTCTACCACGTGCGCGACCTGCACGAGGACGGCGACGGCGGGTGGCTGGCCCCGGCCGGCGGGACGGTCCCGATCGGCCGCGCCCGCACCTACGGGGACGGCGGCGACCTCACCGTCGTCACCTTCGCCAACGGCCTGCGGATGAGCCTGCGGGCGGCCCGCCGCCTGGAGGCCGGGGGCGTCCGGTGCCGGGTGCTCGACCTGCGCTGGCTGGCCCCGCTCCCGGTCGAGGACCTGCTGCGCGAGGCCCGCGCCACCGGGGCCGTCCTGGTCGCGGACGAGACGCGCCGCACCGGGGGCGTCTCGGAGGGCGTCCTGACCGCGCTCGCCGACGCCGGCTTCGAAGGGCGCGCGGCCAGGGTCACGAGCGAGGACAGCTTCATCCCGCTGGGAGACGCCGCCTCCCACGTCCTGCTGTCGGAGGCCGCGATCGAGGACGCGGCGCGCGCGCTGCTCACGTCGCGTCGATGACCGGGTCGCCGCCCAGGTAGGCGGCCTTCACCCGGTCGTCTACGGCGAGCGCGGACGCCGGGCCATCCAGCACGATCCGGCCGGTCTCCAGGACGTAGGCGCGGTCGGCGAGGCGGAGCGTCTGGTGGGCGTTCTGCTCGACGATCAGGATCGCGGCGCCCTGGTCGCGGATCTCCCGGACGACCCGCAGCACCTGCTGCGCCGTCCGCGGCGCCAGCCCCATCGTCGGCTCGTCGAGGGCGAGCAGGCGCGGCCGCAGCATCAGCGCCCGGCCGATCGCGAGCATCTGCTGCTCGCCGCCCGACAGCAGTCCGGCCGGCTGCCCGCGCCGCTCGCCGAGGCGCGGGAACCTGGCGTAGACCTCGTCCCGGCGGGCCGCGACGAGCGCCCGGTCGCGGCGCCGCAGGTACCCGCCGAGCAGCAGGTTCTCGGCGACGGTCAGCGCGGGGAACACGCGCCGCCCCTCCGGGACGTGCCCGAGCCCGGCCGCGACGACCCGGTGCGCGGCGAGCCGGGTGATGTCGCGGCCGCCGAACTCGACCCGCCCGGACCGGGCCCGGTGCAGGCCCGTGACGGTCCGCAGCGCGGTGGTCTTGCCCGCGCCGTTGCTGCCGAGCAGCGCGACGATCTCGCCCTCGCCGACCTCGAAGGAGATCCCGGACAGCGCCTCGACCTGGCCGTACCGGCTGCGCAGGTCGCTCACCCGCAGAAGCGTCACCCCAGCACCTCCGCGGCCAGGTCGGTCTCCGGGTCGTCCGGCACGCCGAGGTAGGCGGCGATGACCCGCTGGTCCTCCTGGATCTCCGCCGGCGGCCCCGCCGCGATCGTCCGCCCGTGCTCCAGCACCGTTACCCGGTCGGAGATCGACATGACCAGCGCGACGTCGTGCTCGATCAGCACCACGGCGGCGCCGAGCGCGCCGATGCGCGAGATCAGCCCCATCAGCGCCCGCTTCTCGGTCGGGTTCGCGCCCGCGGCGGGCTCGTCCAGCAGCAGGACGCGGGGGTCGCCCGCGAGCGCCCGCGCGATCTCCAGCCGGCGCCGGTCGCCGTAGGCGAGCCCGCCCGCCGGGCGGTCGGCGGCCTCCAGCAGCCCGACGAAGTCCAGGCAGCGGCGGACCGCGTCGAGGTCGGCGCGCGACAGCGGCCGCAGCAGGGCCCGGTCGCGGGCGAACCGGCCGATCAGCACGTTCTCGGCGACGGTCATCTCCTCGAACAGCCGGATGCTCTGGAAGGTGCGCGCGAGGCCGGCGGCGGCGACCCGGTGCGGGGCGAGGCCGCGCACGTCCCGCCCGGCGAGCACGACCGTCCCGGCCGACGGCGCGATCATCCCGGTGACGCAGTTGAACGCGGTGGTCTTGCCCGCGCCGTTCGGGCCGATCACGCTGACGACCTGCCCGGCGTCCGCGCGCAGGGCGAGCCCCTCGACGGCGGTGACGCCGCCGAAGCGGCGGGTCAGGCCGTCCACCTCCAGCAGCGTGCCGCGCGCCGCCGCGGGCCCGGGTGCGGGCCCCGCCTCCGCCGGGAGGCGCAGGCGGCGCGGCCGGTACGGCCACACGCCCTGCGGCCGCAGGAGCACGATCGCGATGAGCAGCAGCGCGAAGAACAGGCCCCGGTACTCCTGGACGGTCCGCAGCGCCTCCGGCAGCGCGACGATCACCACGGCGCCGACCACGACGCCGGGCCGGCTGCCCATCCCGCCGATGATCACCACGAGCAGGATCATCAGCGAGGTCAGGAACGTGAAGCTGGAGGGGTCCACGGTGCCGAGCTGCGCGGCGTTGAGCGGGCCCGCGACGGCCCCGGTCATCGCGCCCAGCACGTACGCCAGCAGCTTCACCCGCCGCGCCGGGACGCCGACCGCCTCGGCGGCGGTGTCGTCGGCCCGGACGGCGCGCCAGGCGTAGGCGAGCCGCGACCGGGCCAGCAGCGCCGTCGCGGCCAGCACGACGACGAAGAACGCGAGCGCGAGGTGGAAGAAGTCCCGCGGCGTGACGATCTCCCGCCCGCCGACCGTCGCCGGGGGGATCCCGGTCAGCCCGTTCGGGCCCCCGGTGACCTCCAGGTTGATGACCGTGATCCGGATGATCTCTCCGAAGCCGAGCGTGACGATCGCGAGGTAGTCGCTGCGCAGCCGCAGCGTCGGGTACCCGATGACCGCCCCGGCCACCGCCGCGGCGGCGACCGCGACCGGCAGCGTCGCCCAGAAGCCCCACCCCAGCTTCAGCGTCAGCAGCCCGGAGGCGTACGCGCCGATCGCGAAGAACGCGGCGAACCCGAGGTCGAGCAGGCCCGCGTACCCGACGACGATGTTGATCCCGAGCCCGAGGATCGCGTAGACCAGGATCGTCCCGGCGACGGTCAGCGCGTAGTCGTCGAGGGTCTGCCCGGCGGCGAGCGCCAGCGCGACGAGCAGCGGCCAGCCGCCGTACCGGACGGCCGCCTCCCCGCCCGCGGGGCGCGGCGCCCTCACGCCCGCTCCACGACGCGCTCGCCGAACAGGCCGGTGGGTCTCAGCGCCAGCACCGCGATCAGCAGCCCGAAGATGATGACGTCCGTCCAGCGGGACGAGACGTACCCGGCGGAGAACGACTGCACGAGGCCGATGCACACGCCCGCGACCATCGTCCCCGGCAGGTTGCCGATGCCGCCGAGCACCGCGGCGGTGAACGCGCGCAGCCCGATGAGGAAGCCCATGCCGAAGCTGATCTGAACGTAGTACAGCCCGTACATGACGCCCGCGGCGCCCGCGAGCAGCGAGCCGATGAAGAACGTCGCCAGGATCAGCCGCTCCACGTCGATCCCCTGGAGCCGGGCCGCGTCGCGGTCCATCGCCAGCGCGCGCATCGCGGTCCCCGTCACGGTCCGGGTGACGAACAGCCACAGCGCCGCCATCAGCGCGACCGACAGCACGACCAGGACGAGCTGCCCCCAGGTGACGTGGACGGCGCCGCTGAGGATCCGGCCGCCGTCCAGGGCGTGGGGGTAGGACTTGAACCGGGCGTCGGTGAGCACCTTGACGCCCTCCTCCAGCGCCAGCGACACCCCGATCGCGGCGATCAGCAGCGCCAGGCGCGGCGACGACAGCAGCGGCACGTAGGCGACCCGGGCGATCCCGGTCCCGATGGCGCCGGTGGTCAGCGCGCCGACCACGACGGCGAGCAGGACGGCGGGCAGCGCCATCCCGCCGCTCGCGCCGAGCGCGGTCAGCGTCCCGAACCCGGCGAACGCGCCGATCATGAACACGTCGCCGTGCGCGAAGTTGATCAGCCGGACCACCCCGTAGATCATCGAGTAGCCCAGCGCGATCAGCGCGAGGAAGGCCCCGATCGTCAGGCCGTTCACGAGGTACTGGACGAATTCGCTCATCGGGCCCCTGATCAGGAGGTCTTGGCGTCCACCCAGGTGGCGCCGCTCTCGTCGAGCTTCTTGTAGGCGGTGAACGCGCCGCCCTGGACCTGGACGGTGATGTAGAGCGGGTCGGTCCGGTCGCCCTTGGCGTCGAAGGTGATGGGCCCGGTGATGCCCGGGAAGTCCTTGATCTTGTGGAGGGCCTCGGTGATCGCGGCGCCCCGGGTGGACCCGGCGTCGTCGATCGCCTTCGCGACGACCTTCACCGCGTCGTACTCGTACACCGAGAACGGCCCCGGATCGGCGTTGTTCGCCGCCTTGTACGCCGAGACGAACCGCGCGGCGGCCGGCAGGTCCTTGGCCAGCGGCGCGGTGGTGGCGATGTAGCCGCCGGCCGCCGAGCCCGCCGTCTTCAGCACGGTGGAGTCGGTCGTGGCGTCCCCGCCCATGAGCGCGAACCTCAGCCCGAGCTGCTTGCGCTGCTTCATCAGCAGGCCCGCCTCGGCGAAGTAGCCGGTGAAGTACAGCACGTCCGGCCGCGTCGAGGCGATCTTGGTGAGGACGGGCCCGTAGTCGGACTGGCCGGGCTGCAGCGCGTTCTCGTAGACGACCTGGCCGCCCGCCTGCCGCGCCGAGTTCGCCGCGGCGTCCGCGAGGCCCTTGGCGTAGGTGGTGTTGTCGTGCAGCAGCGCGATCCGCTTCGCGCCGAGCGGCCCGGTCATGAACTTGGCCGCGACCAGGCCCTGGTTGTCGTCGCGCCCGCAGGTGCGGAACACCTTGCCCTTGCCGCTGTCGGTGAGGGAGGGGTTGGTGGAGGCGTCCATCACGAACGGGACGCCGCGCCTGCCGTAGATCGGGATCGCGGGCACCGCCGCGCCCGAGCAGTACCCCCCGGCGACCGCCACGACCCCGCTGTTGAGCAGCTTCTGCGCGGCCTGCGCGCCCTGCTGGGCGCTGCACTGGTCGTCGGCCTCCACGATCTGGATCTTCCGGCCGTCCACCCCGCCGGCCTTGTTGATCTCGTCGGCGGCGACCCGGGCCGCGGCGAGGATGTCCTGCCCGGCCGAGGCGGAGTCACCGCTCAGCGGCGCCGGAACGCCGATCTTGATGGCGCCCGAGCCGCCGGAGCCGCCCGACCCGCAGGCCGCGGCGAGCGGGACGAGCAGCAGGCCTGCGCCCGCCGCGGTGAGAGTCCGGAACCGGCGTCCGCGGTCCCGCGGGGTCAGTGGAGTCATCGGGGCTCTCCGTCGCTCGTGGCCGGCAGGTCCTCGTGGTCCGGGATGGGGAAAGCGTGAAACGTCCAGGCACGGGCGTCGAGACGGGCAAGCATGCGATCTCATGCACTGATCGGTAAGCACCGCTTGCCCTTTCGCCACTCGACAGCGCGGCCGCGGCCTGGAAAGGATCTCCCCATGGCCGGTGTCCTGCTGCTCTCCGCGGCCGACGTGCGCGCGGTGTTCGACCTGCCCGCCGCGATCGCCTCGCAGCGGGAGGCGTTCGCCGCGCTCGGCCGCGGGCGGGCGAGGCTCGCGCCGCGGGTGCTGCTGGACGGCCCGGACGGCGACGTCGCCTTCGGCTACGTCTCCCGCCTGCCCGGCGCCGGCGCGGTCGCCAAGTTCGGGAGCGTCACCCCGGGCAACGCGGGGCGCGGCCTGCCGACCGTGGCGGCCCTGGTGACCGTCCTTGACCCGGTGGACGGGCGGCCCGTCGCGGTCATCGAGGGC
>NZ_JBEZJP010000440.1:0-6852 GCF_040653175.1 Actinomadura sp. NPDC048032 | reverse complement strand
GCCAGGCATACCTCCAGCGCGGTACGCGTCGGATTGGCCGACCGGGAGTACTCGTAGCCGCCGCGCAGCCCCCCGATGCCGTCCTGGGCCGTTCGCGCATGCGCAGCTCCCCGCGCGTGCGCACCCGTCCCGCCGCCGAGGGCCGGCGGTGACCGCTGCGGCGTCTGATCGGGGCCTACTGGACCCTGAGGGTGACGAGCGCGATGTCGTCGCGCGGCACGCCGTTCTGGAAACCGACGACGCGGTCGACGATCCGGCCGGTGATGGCGCCGGCGTCGAGGCCCCGCGCGTCGGACAGCAGCCCGGCGAGCCGGTCCTCGCCGAAGAACTCCCGGTCGCGGCGCGCCTCGCTGACGCCGTCGGTGAAGAACAGGACGGAGTCGCCGGACCGCAGCTCCACGGACTCGTCGGCCAGCACCACGTCGTCGAGTATGCCGAGCAGGTCGCCGGGGCGGCCGACGCGCCGCACCTCCCCGGAGGAGGCGACCAGAAGCGGCGCGGGATGACCGCCGAGCGAGACGGTGAGGAGCGGCTTGCCGCGCGGGCCGTACTCGATGCCCGCGTAGACGGCGGTGCAGAACCGCTCCGCGCCGTGGCCCAGCAGGGACGAGTTCAGCTTCCGGAGGACGTCGGCGGGGGACTCGGCCTCCGTGGCGACCGCCCGCACCGTGTACCGGGCCAGGCTCGTCACCACCGCGGCCCCGGCCCCCTTGCCGCACACGTCCCCCAGCACCAGCCCCCACCGGGTGGGAGAGATCTCGAACAGGTCGTAGAAGTCCCCTCCCACCTCGTCGCCGGCGCCGGCCGGGCGGTAGGCGCCGCCCGCCTCCAGTCCGGGGACGCGCGGCAGCGCGGGCGGGATGAAGCTGCGCTGCAGGGTCTCGGCGAGCTGCCGGGCGCGGGCCTCCGAGTCCCGCGCGCGCCGGCGGGCGTGCAGGAGCTCCCGCTCGTACTCCCGGCGGTCGATGGCGCGGAAGACGCACACCCGGACGGCGGGGGCCCCGTCCGGTTCCTCCGGGCGCAGCGTCGAGTTGACCAGCACGGGCAGCCGCTCGCCGTCCGCGCACTTCAGGTCGACGGCGATCTCGTGGACCTCGCCCTGCATGGTCAGCAGCGGCGCGAAGTGCGTCTCGTAGTAGATGCGGTCCCCGACGGGGAGCAGCTCCTGGAAGCGCGTGCCGTCGAGCAGGTCGTCGGCGCGGTAGCCCGTCCAGTCCAGGAACGTCTGGTTGACCCTGGTGATCGTCCCGGGCGGGCGCAGCGACAGGTAGCCGCAGGGCGCGTGCTCGTAGAGGTCCCGGAGGCGGGCGAGTTCGTCATCCGCGCCGGACATCGGGGCCACTCGGAACCTTCCGCAGAAAGGCCTTGATCGCCGCGATCGTCTCCTCGGGCGCGCTCAGGTTGGGGCAGTGCCCCGTCGCGCGCAGCCGCACCAGCTCGCTCCCGGGGATGGCGCGGTGCACGTAGTCCCCCACCGCCTCCGGGGCGATGATGTCCTCCGAGCACTGCAGGAGCAGGGTCGGGACGCTCAGCCCGGGCAGGTCGGCCCGGTTGTCGGACAGGAAGGTCACGCGCGCGAACTGCCGCATGACGTCGGGATCGGTGCGGCAGAAGGCGTTGGTCAGCTCCCGGCCCAGCTCGGGCCGCTCCGGATTCCCCATGATCAGCGGCGCCATCCGGCTCGACCAGCCGAGATGGTTGCTCTCCAGCGACTCCAGGAGCTCGGTGATGTCGGCGCCGGTGAACCCGCCGACGTACTCCCCGTCGTCGACGTAGCGGGGCGAGGGGCCGACCAGCACCAGACGGGCGAAGCGACCGGGATCCTTGTTCGCCGCCAGCACCCCGATCATCGCGCTGACGGAGTGCCCGACGAAGATCACGTCGTGCAGGTCCAGCTCGTGGACGATGTCCAGCACGTCCTCGGCGTAGGCCTCAAGGGTGCCGTACCGGTCGGCCGAATAGGCCGACATGTCCGAGTTCCCCAACCCGACGTGGTCGAAGAGGAGGACCCGATGGTCGGCCTCGAAGGCCGGCGCGGTGAGCCGCCACATCGTCTGGTCGCAGCCGAACCCGTGCGCGAAGAGCATGGGCTGCCCCGACCGTCGGCCCAGGTCCTGCACGTTGTTGCGGGTCAAAGCGGACACCTACCCAACGTGCCCCGGGCTCCCCGTTTCCACACCTCACGGGGCCGCCCGGCGGCGGGCGTGCTCGCCTCCCGGCCGCGGGAGCGTACGAGTCGCGGGACGGGTACGCGCTCCGGGCGGGCGGCGCCGGCCGCGCCGCGGGACCGTCAGACGGCGGCGTGCAGCCAGCGGACGGGGGCGCCGTCGCCGGCCCGGCGGAAGGGCTCCAGCTCGTTGTCCCACGGCGTGCCGAGCAACCGGTCGAGCTCCTGCTCCAGCGTGGCCTTGCCGACGGCGGCGTTCGCCATCACCGCGCGGAGCCGGTCCTCGGGGACCATGATGTCGCCGCTGGCGCCGATGACCCCCGTGAACACCCCGAGGGTCGGGGTGAAGCTGAAGCGGACGCCGTCGGTGCCGGGCGTCGGATCCTCGGTGGCCTCGAACCGCACCAGTTTCCAGTTGCGCAGCGCGGAGGTGATGCCCGCGGCGGTACCGGGCCTGCCCTCCCAATGAAGCTCGGCGCGCAGCGTTCCGGGCGCGGCCGGCTGATCTGCCCACTCAAGGGAAACGGGCACCCCGAGAACACCTGCGGCGGCCCACTCGATGTGCGGGCTCAGCGCAGGTGGCGCGGAGTGGACGTAAAAAACGCCACGTGCGGTCACCGGACCTCCTGGATCTGTACCGAGGCTCGTCTTCCCCTACGGCCTCGTACGTCCCAAGTCGGCGTCCGCGTCCCTCATTGTGCATCATCGGCCGGAGTCGCACCACCGTGAGTTCGCAGTTTGTTGAACGCTTGAACACAGGATGCACATCGTTCACCCGGCGCCTCCGTCAAGATCCACTATTGCGAGGGGGACGCGGGTGTGCCTCCTCTCCGGGGTGAGACTCGTCACGCATGCCACCATCGGCCACCTTCCGCTCATTCTCGGCACGGAGCGTCACCGGTCCGCCACGATGAGCGAAAGGGTCGGTTCGGCGGAGGCGAGGCTCGATGTTCGATCAACAGGCGCGGCTGGAGCGGGTGCTGGCCCGGCATGCGGACGCGGTCGTCGTGGAGCCGCTGCCGGGGCGGCCGGCGCTGATCCGCCGGGACGAGATCCTGGTCGCGGGGCGGGACGCCGGCGCGGCCGAGTCGCTGGTCCGGCGCTGGTACGACTCGCGCGACGACGAGGGCGGCGTCACGCGGCTGCGGCTGCGCGCCCCCGCGAAGGTCGACGTGTGCGAGCTGGCGGCCGTCCTCGGCAGCGCCGACCGGCGGCACCGGAGGCTGAGCGCGGCGCCGAACCACCTCGTCCTCGGCCAGCCGATGTGGTGGAGCGGGCCCGCGGACCTGCCCCGCCCCGCCCCTCCCATGCCCGCGCCGCGGGGCGGCCCGGTCCGGCGGGACGTGACGGTCGCGATCCTGGACACCGGCCTGTCGCCGCACCCCTGGTACGAGGGCGAGGAGTGGTACCGCGAGCAGCGCGACGAGGTGGCGGAGGTCCTGGACGCCGATCTGGACTTCGCGCTCGACGCGCAGGCGGGGCACGGCACCTTCATCGCGGGCGTGGTGCTGTCCCAGGCGCCGTCCGCCGTCCTGCGGGCCCGCCGCGTCATCGACGGCCACGGGATCGGCGACGAGCTGGACGTGATCCGGGCGCTGGAGTGGCTCGCCGCCTGGGGCCGCGCCGACGTCGTCAACCTCTCGCTCGGCTGCCACACCTACGACGACCGCCCCTCGCCGGTGCTCTCCCAGGCGGTCGCGGCGCTCGGCCGCCGCACGGTCGTCGTGGCGTGCGCGGGGAACGCGGCGACGGACCGCCCGTTCTGGCCCGCCGCGATGAAGCCGGTCATCGGCGTCGCCGCGCTGGACGGCGAGGACCGGGCCTGGTTCTCCAACCACGGCTGGTGGGTGGACGCGTGCGCGCAAGGCGTCGGCGTGGCCAGCGCCTTCGTCCGGTTCGACGGCCCCCGCCCCGCGGTGAGCGGTTCCGATCCCGACCGGTTCGACGGCTACGCCACATGGAGCGGGACGTCGTTCGCGACACCGGTCGTGGCGGGGCGGATCGCCGCCCTCGCCGCGCACGAGGACATCGGGGCGGCCGAGGCGGCCGATCGTGTGCTCGATCCCGCGCGGCACCCGGTGCTTCCGGGTCTCGGCACCGAAGTGCACAGCGCGTCATCGATCGATGCCATAGGGTGAAGGGGGAGCGGGGGGCCTCAGGAGGAGACTTCGGTGGCCCGTAGGGACGATACGGACGAGCTGATAATCCGGGCACGCGACGGCGACGGCGACGCGTGGGCCCGGCTGGTCGAGCGGCACAGCGGGCTGCTGTGGTCGATCGCCCGCTCGTACGGTTTGAACGACGCCGACGCGGGCGACGCGGTGCAGACCACGTGGCTGCGGCTGGTGGAGCGGATCGACGAGCTCCGCGAGCCCGCCGCGGCGACATGCTGGCTGGCCACGACGGCGCGCCACGAGAGCTTACGGCTGGCGCGCCGGCGCGGCCGTGCGCTCCCGTCCGTGCCCGCGCCGCGCGAGCCGGAGCCCGACCCGGCGCGGGTGGTCGCGGCGCGCGAGCGGCTCGGCCTGGTCGGCGCGGCGCTGGAACGGCTGCCGCTGCGCTGCCGGACGCTGCTGCGGCTGTTCGCGCTCGCGCCGAGCCACGCCGAGCTGGCCGCCGCCCTCGGGATCCCCGTCGGCAGCGTGGGCCCGACGCGGGCGCGCTGCCTGGAGTCGCTGCGGAGGCTGGTCTCGTGAACGACGACGAGCTGATGGCGGGAGTCCGCGCGACGTTCCAGATCCTCGACCCGGTGCCGGCGGCCGTGCTCGCGGCGGCCCGCGCGTCGATCGCGTGGCGGGCGCCGGCCGCGCGGCTGGCGGAACTGGAGCACGACCTGGGCGGCCGCGCGGCGGGGGTGCGGGGCGGCCCGGCCCGGACGCTGACCTTCACCTGCACGGACGCGGCGGTCGAGATCGAGGTGGCGCCGGACGGCCGGTTCCGGGAGATCCACGGGCGGCTCGTCCCGCCCGCGGCGGCGCTCGTCGAGGTGCGCCACCGCGACCTGCCGCCGGGCGGGATCACGGCGCGCACGGAGCCGGCGGGGATGTTCTGGCTGCCGCGCGTGCCGGCCGGGCTGGTGAGCCTGATCCTGCGGCTGGACGACGGCACGTCGATCGTCACGAGCTGGATCCGGCTGTGACCGGGCGGGACGAATGACCGGGCGGGGCGCATTGGGCGGGCGGGACGAATGACCGGGCGGGACGAAGGCGTCCTGCTGCGGATGGCGGCGACGGATCCCGCGACCGCCTTCACACGGGCGCTCGCGCTGCTGGAGGACGGCGGCGGGATCCTGCCGCTGCGCGTGGCCGGTCTGGCCGCCAAGGAGCTGGGCAGGCTCGACGAAGGCCTCGCCTTCCTCCGGCGCGCCCTGGAACTGGCCTCCGGGTCCGACGCGTACGCGGCGGCGCAGGTGCGGATGAACCTCGTCGGGCTGCTCACGGCGAGCGGCGACGTCACCGAGGCGCTCGCCCTGGCGAGGCGGGCGGAGACCGTCCTGCACGGGCCCGACGCCGACCGCCTGGCCGCGAACAAGGCGGGCGCTCTGGCCCGGGCCGGACGTCTGGAAGAGGCGCACGACGTCGCGGTGCGGGCCTTGCCCCGCTTACGCGCGGGGCACGACCCCGCCGCGCTCAGCGGTCTGCTCACCAACCTCGGCCTGGCGCGGGTGTTCCGCGGTGACTACGACGGCGCGGAGGAGGCGCTGGCCGAGGCCGTCGCCGTCGGCGAGGCCGCCGGGTTACGCCACCAGACGGCCATGGCGAAGGGGAACCTGGCCTTCACGGTGTCGCGGCGGGGGGACGTCCCGCGCGCGCTCCGTCTCTTCGCGGAGGCCGAGCAGGGCCTGACCGGGGAGCGCCTGGCGCAGTGCCGGTTCGACCAAGCGGAGACGCTCATCATGGCGGGTCTGCCGGGTGAGGCGCGTCCCGTCCTCACCGCCGCCCTGGACGCGGCCACCGCGAACGGGTACCGGTGCGACACGGCTGACGGATACCTGCTCCTCGCCCACGCCGAACTGGCCGACGGCAACGCGGAGGAGGCCACGGTGGCGGCGGAGCTGGCCCGCACGACGTTCACCGAACAGCAGCGCACCGGATGGGCGCTGCTGGCCGAGCACGTGCTGCTCAAGGCCCGGTGGGCGTCCGGTGAACGCTCCCCCGTCCTGCTGCGTTCGGCCGCGGCCGCGGCGGAACGGCTGGACGCCGGCGGCTGGGCGGACGCCGCCGACGAGGCACGCATCGTCGCCGCGCGCGTGGCGCTGTCGCTGGGCCGGCCGGCGGGGCATCTGCTGGCCTCCGTCCGGCGGACGAGCGGCCCGGCCTCGGGCAGGATCGCCGCCTGGCACGCGACGGCCCTCGAACACTCCTCCCGCGACGCCCGCAAGGGCGCGCTGGCGGCGGTCAAGGCAGGGCTTGAGGTGACCGAGGAGCACGCGGAGGCCCTGGACGCGCTCGACCTGCGCGCCCGCGCGGCGGGGCTCGCCGCGGAGCTGGCGGAGCTCGGGCTCCGCCTGTCCGGGTCGGCGCGGGAACTGCTCGCCGTGGAGGAGCGGCGGCGGGCGATCGCCCGGCCCGTCCGCGTCCGCCCGCCCAAGGACCCCGAGCGGGCCGCGGCGCTGACCTGTCCCGTCATGCCGCGACCGGCCAGGCGGGAGGCCGCCTCGACGGGTGCCCGTCCGCTCCCGCAGC
>NZ_JBEZJP010000439.1:0-6887 GCF_040653175.1 Actinomadura sp. NPDC048032 | reverse complement strand
CGCCGCCGTGATGAGCAGGCCGACGGCCGGGTCGGCCCAGGGGGCGCCCAGGGCGACACCGGCGGCCCCGATGAGGACGGCCAAGGACGCGAAGCAAGATGGCCAAGGATCTCGGGGTGGACCTCACGTCCATCACGGGGTCGGGCCCGCAGGGATCGATCACGCGCGAGGACGTCCTCGCCGCGCGGTCAGGCGCCGAGGCACCCGCCGTGCCCGCCCTGGCGGGCCCGCGCGAGGAGCGGATCCCCGTCAAGGGCGTCCGCAAGGCCACCGCGGCTGCGGTGTCCGGTTCGGCCTTCACCGCCCCGCACGTCACCGAGTTCCTCCAGGTGGACGTGACGCGGACGATGGAGACCGTCAAGCGGCTCCGCGAGCTGCCCGAGTTCGCGGACGTGAAGGTGTCGCCGCTGCTGCTGGTGGCGCGCGCGCTGCTCACGGCCGTGGCGCGCAACCCGATGGTGAACTCCGCGTGGGCGGACGGCCCGGACGGCGCGGAGATCGTCGTCAAGCGCTACGTGAACCTGGGGATCGCGGCGGCCACCGAGCGCGGCCTCATCGTCCCCAAGATCAAGGACGCGCACGAGCTCGACCTGCCGGGCCTCGCACGCGCCCTGAACGAGCTGGCGGCGAAGGCCCGCGCGGGCAAGGCGTCCCCCACCGACCTGTCCGGCGGGACGATCACGATCACGAACGTCGGCGTGTTCGGGGTGGACGCCGGCACCCCGATCCTCACCCCGGGCGAGGCCGCGATCCTGGCGTTCGGCCAGGTCCGGGACATGCCGTGGGTGCACGAGGGCGAGCTGGCGATCCGCAAGGTGACCACGCTGGCGCTCTCGTTCGACCACCGCATCGTGGACGGCGAACTGGGCTCCCGCGTCCTGCGCGACGTCGGGGACATGCTCGAAGACCCGATCCGCATGCTCGCCTGGTCGTAGCCGCCGGGTCGTCGCCGCCGGGCGGCGGGCAGGACCGAGGGGCCGGTGCCGAGCGATCGGCACCGGCCCCACGCAGTCCCTGGCGCATTCAGGATGACTGCGTCGCGCCGGCGAAAGATTCTTCCTTTTCCGGGTGAGATCCATAGGTGTGAGCATTGCCCCTGATCACCCCTGCCCAGTACACTCGCCAGCTACGCGAAACCTCCAATCTCGAACGGACGGGAAGAAAGGACACGCGGGCCTCTCCAGAAGGAGATTCCCGTTCCCTACCTGATCGAGAAGCATGACGACTGCCTGTCTACGATTGCCGACCCCCGCACCCAGTCCCACCCTGCCATGGCAATGGGTCTCCGCTGCGCCGGGGAGACGTCCGAACGCGGCCCGCATCGGCTCTGACCATGCGGTCTCCCCCATGCGCTGGACGTTACGTCGCGTCCAGTACGGCGTCACCCCCCATTCCTGAAGTCCGTGATCTCATGACCGGGCCTCAAGACTCACGGGACGGCCGTCTCCCATAACCGGCCTTTCCCA
The DNA here is from genome assembly GCF_040653175.1 of Actinomadura sp. NPDC048032. Taxonomy (NCBI): domain Bacteria; kingdom Bacillati; phylum Actinomycetota; class Actinomycetes; order Streptosporangiales; family Thermomonosporaceae; genus Actinomadura; species Actinomadura sp. NPDC048032. Next base: position 5,421 of record NZ_JBEZJP010000439.1, on the reverse strand, counting down.
AAAAGGACCGACCCTCCGGCGACCGATACCAGGCGCCGCTGTGGTCGAGCCCCCACTCCGGGTAGGCGGAAACCGACGGCTGCGGACACCCGCCGAAACGGAGCGCTTTCGCACCGCCGGGTGACCGCTGCTCGCTTCCCGGCAAAGAACCTCATCATGCGAGGAACCGTGTTCCGCGCGCCCAAAACCGAGATCATTGGAAAGGGACACACCTTGGAATCATTGAGCAGGCATGTGATGGCGCAGCCAGAGGCCGCCGAACCGATGATCATGCACAACACGATCATGGGCGAGGCGGCGGGAGCATCCCTCATCGCGCTGGCCGTGTTCCTCTTCCTGGCACGACGCGGCGACCGGCTGTGGGCCAGGGGGTGGGCGCTGACGTTCGGCGCCGGCTCCCTCATCCTGACCTCTCTGAGCTGGGACGCCATCACCACCGGCCCGTTCACGGCCAAGCCCGAGATCAACATGGTGTTCGGCGGACCACTGTTCTGGTTCGGCGTCCTGCTCGGTGCCGCCGCCCTCTATCTCTGGGTGCACGGCGACACGCTGCAGGAGCCGACGGGCGCGAAGCGGGGGGAGACCGAGCTCTACCGGTTCACGGCGACCACGCGCGGAACCTTCTCTCCGGTGTATCTGCTGGTCCTGGCCGCCGGCCTCAACCTGCTGGGCAACGCCGCCGCCATCGTCCGGTTCAATCTGGTGGGGGGCGCGCCCGCGTCAGAGCCCATCACCGGGCGTCTCGGGCACATCGCGTGGATCGAGAACAACTCCTTCGGCCTGGTCTACGCACTCGCCGGCATCGCCACGATCCTTCTCATCGGCGCCGTTCGTGACCTCGGGGGCCGCGTCGCGACCGTCGTCATCACGCTGTTCTTCGCGTCCGGTCTGTTCTTCCTGGTCTTCAGCACGCTGAACGAGTACACCCATCCAGGATTGATGATCAACAAGTGCGTGCAGGGAACCATGGAGAACTGCGCCGAGTGGAAGTACAACTACTAGCGACCAGCCTGGTTCGCTCGCCGGGAGCCGCTGACGCCGCCGACGGTCCCGCGTCATCGGCCCACCGCTAGGAGACGGGGACCTTCTCGACCTTGCCGAAGGGCCCGGCGTCGAAAGTCACGGACGTGACGTCGCCGGGCGGGGCGGGAAGGTAGACGAAGCCGCGGACGGGCTCGTTGACCGCGGTGCGGAACACGACCCGTCCAGCGTCGACGTAGTTGGTGGGACGCCCCGGCGTGGGAGGACCGACACGAACGGCGCGGTAGACGTCCTTCTTGCCCGGCACCTGGATCGAGAACGCTCCGAACACTCCGCCCGGATAACTCGGGTTCGGGTAGGACGCGTCTGGCGGCGTGGTGCCGGGCCCCTCATTCACGATGTCGAACACGGCGACGATGTAGGCGCCGTCCCGGTAGAAGGGTTTGACCTCAAGGCGCCTCTTGGCAGCTCCAAAGGGAGCCGTGCGCGACGCCATCTTCTGCCGGTCCTGCGCCCGGAAGGTCGCCGGTGAACCGGAACCCGGCGCCGACGACTTGAGCTGGTAGGTGACGTCGACCCCGTCACCGTCCTGCCGCCCGTTCGCCGTGTAGGTGAAACCAGTGCCGAGCCTGGTCTTCATCTCGTTCAAAAGCGCCTGGGCTCGATCCCCGGACACCTTGGCGTCATTGGCATGCGCCACAAGCGTCAGCGCTCCGGCCGCCTGCCCCTTGACCTTCTGGGCGACCCCGTCCAACGCGGCCTTGGCCCCGCCCGTCAGCTTGGCCGAACCAGCCTCGAACAGGGCATCGCTACGCAGGCCGACCGTGACGCTCGATCCGTTGGACGAGACGGTCCGCCCCTCCTCCTCGACGATGTCGTACAGCTCCACGGGGTTCCCGCTCGGCGGGGACGACGCCGTAGCCGACGGGGAGGTCGTGATCGGGGACGGAGCACCCGCCATGAACGGCTCGGCCCCGACCGACGGAGTGGACGACGCCGACGGAGAAGACGGCGCCAACCCACTCGGCGACGCGGACGAGACAGACGGCGTCCCCGGCGCGGACGGCGTGGCCGGCGCGGCGGCGACCGGGATCCCGGTGAACTCCCCGGCCGTCCCCGGCGTGATCGCGGTGACCTTCTGGACGGTCGCCGGGATCGGTGGATAGTCGGCGGTCATCTCGCGGGTCGTGCCGGGCGCGAAGCCGGAACCGCTGGTGGTCCCGGTGGGCTTGTAGAGCCTGCGCCCGGCCGCGTCCAGCAGCGCGATCTCGAACGGGACCGACTTCACCGACGAGTCCAGCGACGTCACGCTGTAGCGCAGCACCGACTTGGCGGCCTGCCGCTCGACGCCCCTGATGGCCACGCGCGCGTGCAGGCCGTCCGCGCCCCCGAACCACCCGTCCTTGGCGTACGCGCCCGCGGGCTGCACGGTGGGCAGAGCGGCGCCCGTGCGAACCGTCGGCGGAGCGACCTTCTCGGCCAGATCGGCATCGGCGCATCCGGCCACGAGCAGCAGGCCGATGGAAGAGACGGCGAGGGGCAGCGCACGCATCGTTCATCCGCTCGGGGGAGGGGGACGGGCGAGGGACGCGGGCAACAGTAGTCAACCACCCCACCCCCCGCCAGAACCCCAGCGAGGACGCAGGACATCATCGAGCGAACTCCCGCAGCCAAACCTGCAAGTCGCCGGAGTTACCGGCACGCGATGCCACTCTTCGACAGCGGCCGAAGACAGCGCCGCCGAAGACGCGGACCATCGATGAGCCTGCCGCGCTTTCGAAAGAGACATTCGCCTCTGCGATCAGCGAAGCGTGCCAATCTCCAACAATCACGCTTCAATGGGCAGTCGATGTGACCGGACGTCAGCCCCGCACGCCATCGGAAACATCCGGCAGTACGAGCGATGCATTGACCGTGGTCGAGTTTCATCTGCGGAAGGGCTGAAGCGTGGGCGTCGAGCATCCCACCAGGACCGACACCAAGGTGGAGACCGACGACCAGCCCGGCCCGCCCGGGCAGAAGTCCAACCCGGACGGCCGCGCCGCCACGCAGCAGCCGACAGACCAGAAGGGCGAGACGCCCCCGCCCGCCCGCAGCGCCCGAGCCGAGAACAGCAACGACCCCAACGACGACCCCAACAGAACCGGCACACCCCGCGCCGACTCCCTAGCCATCGCCCGAGGCGAAAAACCAGAACCCCCGAACGAGAACCGCGAGACGCCGCCACCCGCCCGCAGCATCCGAGCCGAGAACAGCAACGACCCCAACGACGACCCCAACAGAACCGGCACACCCCGCGCCGACTCCCTAGCCATCGCCCGAGGCGAGAAGCCGGAGCCCCCAGCCGAGACCACACCGAGCACACCCGAACCCCACGCCGAGCGACCTCCCGGCACCTCCGGCACACCCCGCGCGGATTCGATGGCGATAGCCCGAGGCGAGAAGCTCGAAACCGACGAAAACGAAGCGGACGCGGCCGAGCCCGACCCGCCGGTCACACCGAAAGAGCGCCCGGCCGAGGCAGAACCTCCCGCCGACGACAACCGCGAACCGGACAACACAGACCCGGCTGCCCCCGGCGAACAGCCACTCGGCGAGCAGGACATGCCGAGCCACCCGAAGCCACGGGATGACCAGCCCCCGGCCCCGGAGACTTCCGGCACCGACGAGCCGGCCGACGTCACACCAGAGCCGGACGACGGCGACGGCCAGACGCCTCCGCAGGACGCACAACCGCTCGACCACGGCATCCTCGACAACCGAGCGGAGGACGTCGAACGCCCGGCCGAAACGAACCCCGAGGATGCGGACGGAAAGCCCCCCGCCGAGACCGGCGAGCAACTCGGAGATGCCCAGCCGGCCCCCAAAACCGAGCCGGCCCCCGAAACACCACCCGAACCCTCCGACGGCGAGCCGCCACTCCACCCCGAACCCGGCGTCTTCGAAGAACCCGAGTCCCCGCTAGGCGATCACAACCATCTAGGGCCCGAGCCGAAGGAGCTGAAGGACGGCACCGCCCAGGAACCGGCAGACGAAGGTCCCGACGGACCCGACGACGGCGAGCAAGACCGTGGTGAGGACGATCCCATGGGCGCCGGCGCCCCCGACTCGCAGAGCAAGGACGGCGATAAGGGGCGAGATGGGGACCAAGAAAGAGCCCGCTCTCACGATGACCCGCTTGAAAAGTACAGAAGAGCGGTAAAGAATCCCCAGCGGGTGTTTCGAGGGGATACCAGGAGCCCCGACGAGATCTTCCTCAACGGAGACGGCTTCCGCGCACGCGGAACGAGTAACGACCTGAAGAGGTATGCGGAACTCAACGAGCCGTCGAGATTCATCGGCACCTCGATGACAGAGGACGCGGCCAAGCCGTTTACGGTCGCCGTTCAGGGCAACAAGAGAAAGCTTCATGGCTGGGTATATGAAATCGAATCCCCCGAGCCCGCCATCAATGTCAACAAGGCGCTGGGCCTAAGGTACCGCCTCGTCCTCTGGGGGCAGTCCGAGAAAGAGATGGCCTACCTCGACCATATCCCCCGTGAGCACATCAAACGGGCTCGCGAGGTGAAGGGACTCTCCTACACTGGCAAGGTAGTCGAGAATCCGTACTTCCAAGGAAGGTGACATGCAGTCCGAGTCTATTCCGGTACTGACCGCGGATGGCGTGCGCGGCAACTGGACCGTGTCGGCTTCGGAGGAGGGGCCGCCGTGGCTGCTGACGTTGCGCGCCGAGGACGGTCGGGAGTGGAACTCGGAAGCAGACGACCTCTTCGCGGCATTTCAGAAGATACGTCGGCAAACTGATGCCGAAGGCATCAAGTTGTGCGTGAACGGCGCGAGGCGCGACGCCCACCCTTCGGGGATGTCCAGAGATATGGGCGGCGGTAGGATGCTGTACGTCCTCCCGCCCAGGCGCGGACTGAAGATGCTGACCAGCCTCTTCAAGCGGCCGACGCGCCGGAACATGATCTATATTTTCGATCCGGCCTCCTGCGAATCCGTGGTCCCCGTTGACGAACAGATCCGCTACTTCAGCGATTGGGTTGGTTCCGATGACTGACAACGACGGCGCCCTCACACCGCCCAGTTCACCGGAGGCCTTGGAGTACGCCAATCAGCACCCCGGATCCTGGCTGTACGAGATCGACCCCTTCTTCGACCCCGACGACGACGTTCCCGCGTACGGCATCGTCGGAGCATGGAGCATCGACGAAGAGGGCAACATAACGAACTCTTTCAAAAAGAATTCTGGCTACCGGCCTTCACCTGAAGTGCTCGGCTTTCCCGAGCCGACCGACCCGCTGGACGCTGCGATCCAACTCGTCGTAGCCGGGTACGGAGACGAAAGTCAAGCGCTTGCCCGGTTGCGATCCTCCGAGGTTTTGGTCGCCACCGGTCCCGAAGGAGACGGCGGCTCCGTCTGGGTTCATGAGATCGACG
>NZ_JBEZJP010000438.1:0-6904 GCF_040653175.1 Actinomadura sp. NPDC048032 | reverse complement strand
GCCCGCGACCGCGCCGGCGACCTCGCGCCCGAGCTGGCCGCCTGCGAGACCACCCGGGTGAAGAAGCCGAAGAACGCCGCGCCCGGGTCGGCCGCGGCCCGCAGGTCCCGCGCCTCGGCCGCCAGCCGCTTTAGCAGGGCGACGAGCACGGCCTCCAGCAGCGACTCCTTGGTGGGGAAGTGCCGGAACACCGTCCCGATGCCCACCCCCGCCTTGCGCGCGACCTCCTCGGTGGAGGCGGAGGTCCCCTGGACGGCGAAGACCTCCTCGGCCGCGGCGAGGACCTTGGCGCGGTTGCGCAGGGCGTCGGCGCGCAGCGGCCTGCCGGGGGCGGGTGACGTCATCGCTGCCTTCCGTTGACAAGTGGAGTCTTGGCTCCGTATTTTCTCATGCGGAGCCCGTACTCCGATTCTAGGGGAGACCGCATGTCAGAGTTCGCCAGCCCCCGGGCCGTCTTCCAGCGGCTGATCGACGGGATCACCGGGCTGCGGCCGGAGGGCCTGCCGCAGCTGTACGCGGAGGACGCCGTGGTCGTGCACCCGTTCGCCCAGCCGGCGTCGCGGCTGGAGGGCCGGGAGGCGCTGCGCCGGCACTTCGAGCAGCTGGAGACGCTGCCCGTGGAGCTGAAGGCGCGCAACGTCGTCGTGCACGAGACCGCCGATCCCGAGGTGATCATCACGGAGTTCGAGTACGCGGGCCGCAACACCGCGAACGGGCGGGAGTTCGTCGTGCCCAACATCTTCGTCCTGCGGGTGCGCGACGGGCACATCGTGGAGTCCCGCGACTACGCCCACCACCGCGCGTTCGACGAGGCGATGGCGTGACGCCCCCGGGCGCCGCGCCCCCGGGCGGGGTGCTCGCGCGGCGCGGCGGTTGACTGGCCGTCCCGGCCGTTCCTAGGGTGGACGCGTCGGCATACCGACCGGTTGGTATGCCCCGTTCCGGGTGGCCGCCGCCACCCACGCCCCGCGCGGAGGCCCCGTGAGCACAGCACCGCCCGACGCCGACGAGCTGAGCAGGCGGGTCGGCGAGTTCCTCGCCGCCCACGACCCCGCGGCGACCGCGCCCCCGGAGTTCCTGCGGGCCCGGTTCGACGCCGGGCTCGCCTGGGTGCACTACCCCGAGGGACTCGGCGGGCTCGGCGCCCCGCGGCACCTGCAGCCCGCCGTCGACCGCCGGTTCGCCGAGGCGGGCGCCCCGACCAACCATCCCGAGCGCAACGGCATCGGGCTCGGCATGGCGGCCCCGACGATCCTCGCCTTCGGCACCGAGGAGCAGAAGCGCCGCTTCCTGCGCCCGCTGTGGACCGGCGAGGAGCTGTGGTGCCAGCTGTTCAGCGAGCCCGGCGCCGGCTCCGACCTGGCCGCGCTCGCCACCCGCGCCGTCCGCGACGGCGACGCCTGGACGGTCAACGGGCAGAAGGTGTGGACGTCCATGGCGCACGAGGCGCGCTGGGCGATCCTCGTCACCCGCACCGACCCGGACGTCCCCAAGCACCGCGGCATGACCTACTTCGTCTGCGACATGACCGCGCCGGGCGTCGAGGTCCGCCCGCTGCGGCAGATCACCGGCGAGGCCGAGTTCAACGAGGTGTTCCTCACCGACGTCCGGATCCCCGACGAGCACCGGCTCGGCGAGGTCGGGCAGGGCTGGCGGGTCTCCACCACGACGCTGATGAACGAGCGGGTCGCCATCGGCGGCGGCGCCGCGCCGCGCGAGAGCGGCATGATCGGCGTCGTCGCCGCGCTCTGGCGGAACCGCCCCGAGCTGCGCACCCCCGGCCTGCACGACGCCCTGCTGCGCGCGTGGGTGGAGACCGAGGCGGCCCGGCTCACCGGGGCGCGGCTGCGCCAGCAGCTCACCGCCGGGCAGCCCGGCCCCGAGGGGTCGGGCGCCAAGCTGGCCTTCGCCAGGCTCAACCAGGAGGTGTCCGGCCTGGAGCTGGAACTGCTCGGCGAGGAGGGCCTGCGCTACGACGACTGGACGATGCGCCGCCCCACCGAGGTCGACTTCACTCGCCGCTCGCCCGGCTACCGCTACCTGCGCGCCAAGGGCAACTCCATCGAGGGCGGCACCTCGGAGATCCTGCGCAACATCATCGCCGAGCGCGTCCTCGGCCTGCCCGGCGAGATCCGCGTCGACAAGGACGTGGCGTGGAAGGACCTGCCCCGATGAGCGACCTGCTGTACGGCGAGATCGAGAACGACCTCCGGGCGAGCGTCCGCGAGGTGCTGGGCGACCTGGCGCCCTGGGCCTCGGTCCTCGCGGGCACCGAGAAGGACGAGCCCTACGACGCGGCGCTGTGGCGGGCGATCGCCGTCCAGCTCGGCTGCGCCGGCCTGCCCGTCCCCGAGGAGCTCGGCGGCGCCGGCGCCACCTGGCGCGAGACCGCCGTGGTGATGGAGGAGCTGGGCCGGTCCGCGGCGCCCGTCCCGTTCCTCGGGAGCGCCGTGATCGCCACGGCGGCGCTGCTGGCCGCCGGTGAGCGGGAGCTCCTCCCGCGGCTTGCCGCCGGGGAGCGCATCGCGGTCCTGGCGGTCCCGTTCAGCACCGCCCCGGACGCCGTCCCGGTGACGGTCGACGCGGCCGGCGGCGCGCTGACCGGCGAGGTCACCGGCGTCGCCGACGGCATGGCCGCCGACGTGCTCCTCGTCCCGGCGGGGGACGGCCTGTACGCGGTGGACGCCGCCGACGCCCGCCGCACCGCCGTGACCTCGCTCGACATGACCCGCCGGCTCGCCGACCTCGCCTTCTCCGCCGCCCCGGCCCGGCGCGTCGCCGAGGGCGACGGCGCGGTGCGGGCCGCGCTGCGCACCGGCGCCGCGATGCTGGCCTCCGAGCAGCTCGGGCTCGCCGAGCGCTGCCTGGACGACACCGTCGCCTACGTGAAGACGCGCTACCAGTTCGGCCGTCCGATCGGCTCCTACCAGGGCCTCAAGCACCGGCTCGCCGACCTGTGGACCTCGGTCACCCAGGCCCGCGCCGTCGCCCGGCACGCCGCGTCCTGCGCGGCCGCGGGCGACGAGGACACGCCGATCGCGGTCGCCGTCGCGCAGGCGCACTGCTCGGCGGTCGCCCTGAAGGCGGCCGAGGAGTGCGTGCAGATGCACGGCGGCATCGGCTTCACCTGGGAGCACCCGGCGCACCTCTTCCTGAAGCGCGCCAAGGCCGACTCCATCGCCCTGGGCACGCCCGACCGGCACCGCGCGGCCCTCGCCGCGCTGGTGGACCTGCCCCCGGCCTGACGGCGGCGCGCCACCGGCGGCGCCTGACGGCGCACGGGCGGCCCCGCCCGGAAGGTGGGGGGCCGTCCGGCTAGCCGGTGATGACCGCCAGAACCCGGGCGCCCTCGGGGAAGGCGCCGCGCCCGGCCAGCGCGAGGACGCCGAACATCATCTTCGCGGTGTAGACCCGGTCGAGGACGATCCCGTGCCGGCCGGCGAAGTCGGCGGCGAACGCCTCCAGCTCGGGGGTGGTCCTCGCGTAGCCACCGAAGTGGAAGTCGTCCTGGACGCTCCAGTCGCCGCGCCGCCCGCCGTAAGTCTCGCGCTGGAGGCGCTCCACCTCGCCCGCCATGAAGCCGCCCTTCAGCACGGAGAACCCGACGGCGCGCTGCCGCGGGGCCAGCCCGGCGGCGAGCCCGGCCAGCGTCCCGCCCGTCCCGCAGGGGCAGCACACCACGTCGAAGCCCGGCACCTCCGCGCCCAGCTCGGCGCAGCCCCGGACGGCCGGCGCGTTGCTCCCCCCTTCCGGCAGGAGGTAGAAGTCGCCCCACCGCTCGCGCAGGGCCGCGACGACGTCGGGTTCGTGCTTGCGCCGGTAGGTGGCGCGGTCCATGTAGGCGAGGCGCATGCCCATGCGCCGGGCGTGCGCGAGCGTGGCGTTCAGCGGCAGGTGCTCCTCGCCGCGGATCACGCCGATGGTCGCGAAGCCGTACATCGCACCCGCCGCCGCGACGGCCCGGATGTGGTTGGAGTAGGCGCCGCCGAAGGTCAGGAGCGTCCCGTGCTCGCGCGCCGGCCCGATGTTGTGCCGGAGCTTGCGCCACTTGTTGCCCGGCAGCTCCGGGTGGACCAGGTCGTCGCGCTTCAGGAAGAGCCGCAGCCCCCGGCGAGCCGCCCGCTCGTCCGCCAGCTCCACCACCGGCGAGGCCGTCCCGGAGGAAGGAGTCATGGCAGCGGCAGGCCGAGCTTCTCGCGCAGCGTCCGCTGCACCTCGTCGATGCCCGGCCGCGCGTCGACGGTGACCACGTACTCCTTGCGGCCGAACAGCTCCAGGATCGGTTCGGTCCTCTCGTGGTAGTCGCGCAGCCGCTCGGCGAGCGCCTCCTCCGTGTCGTCCTCGCGGGACACCAGCTCGCCCCCGCACACGTCGCAGCGCCCCTCCTGCGTCGGGCGGTCCTCGATCAGGTTGTAGTCCATCCCGCACCTGTTGCACAGCCGGCGGGCCAGCACCCGGCGGCGGACCTCCTCGTCCGGCAGGTCCAGATGGATCACGCCGTCGATGTCGTAGCTCTCCAGGAAGAACTCCGTCTGCCGCCGGCTGCGCGGGAACCCGTCGACGACGAACCCGTAGTTCCAGTCGTGCTGGGCGAGCCGGTCCCGCACGACGCTCTCGGCGAGATCGTCCCCGACCAGCTCGCCGGACGCCATGACGCGCCGCACCTGGGCCCCGAGCTTGGTGTGGTTCTTGACGTGCCAGCGGAAGATGTCTCCGACGCTGATGTGCACGATGTCCAGATCGCGCGCGAGGAGCCCGGCCTGCGTGCCCTTGCCGCTGCCGACAGCGCCGATGATGACGTACTTGCGCATGGGGGAGAGCCTATGCGCGCCGCCCCGGTCAGAGCGGGAGGCGCAGGCGGCGGCCCAGCCTCCGGAAGCGGGAGTCGGGCGCGCTCTCGGGTGACTCGTCCCGCACCGTCAGGCTCTCCAGCAGCGTGTCGAACGCGGGCGGGCGGACGCACACCAGCGTCGCGCGGGCCCTGCGGGCGCAGTGCAGCCGCACCGACGGGCGCAGCAGCCGCGAGAACGGGCCCCGGGCGCCGTGCCCGACGACCAGGATGTCGTCGTCCCCCGCCAGGCGCACCAGCGTCGCGCCCGGCTCTCCGACGAGCGCCAGCGCGGTCATCTCCACGCCCTCGGGCGGGCCGCCGCACACCTCCGCCAGGAGCCGGGCGATGAGCTCGGCGCCGGAGCCGCGCAGCGCCTCGGTGATCCCGCAGCCGAGCTGGCCCGCCGCCGACACGTGCGGGGGCAGCGGCGCGGCGTGCGCGACCAGCAGCGGCAGCCGGCGCAGCCGCGCCTCGCCGATCGCCCAGGAGAGCGCGCAGCGCGCACCCGCGGAGTCGTCCACCCCCACCACGACGCGGGGCCCGCCCTCCGGTCTCGCGATCACGGTCCCTCCTGTGGCCGCCGGGTGACAGCAGTCTAGACAGAAGGCATACCCGTTCCCACGCGAGAGTTCCAGGTTCCGGCGGCACGGGTTCGCGGGACACCGGGTCCGCGGCGCGTCGGGGGGAGGGCGTGGCAGCTGGACCATCAGGCGCCGAGCGGGGCAGACTTCCGGTATGGCCGCACCGCACGAGCACGACTCCTCCTGCGCCGTCGCGCACGGCGACGCCCCGCACGAGACGGGGGAGCGGACGCTGGTCGCGGTGTTCGCCGGCCCCGTCGCCGACCACCTGCTGCGCTACGGCGCCGACCTCGGCTACCGCACGTTCCTCGTCGACCCCGACAAGGACCGCGGCGGCACGGCCGACCTGCCGCCCCTGGACGCCACCGCCGACGTCGTCGTCACCGACCACCACCGGCCCGAGCTCGGGCCCGTCCTGCGCGACGTGCTGACGCAGCCGGTCCGGTGGGTCGGCGTCATGGGCAACCCGCGGCACCCCGCGCCGCACATCCCGGCCCTCACCGAACTCGGCGTCCCCGCGGCCGACATCGCCCGCGTGCACCGCCCGATCGGCCTCAACATCGGCTCCCGGACCCCCGCCGAGATCGCCGTCGCGACCCTCGCCGGCCTGATCGCCGACCGCAACGGCCGCCCCGGCGGCTTCGAGTTCTAGTGCTGGCGGTCGCCTACGACGCCTTCGCCGGGCCGCTGGAGATCCGGGAGCTGCCCGACCCGGCGGCGCCGCCCGGCGGCGCGGTGATCCGGGTCGAGGCCACGGGCGTGTGCCGCAGCGACTGGCACGGCTGGCAGGGCCACGATCCCGACATCCGCGCCTTTCCACACGTCCCGGGGCACGAGCTGGTGGGCACGGTCGAGGAGACCGGCGCCGGCGTCACCGGACTGCGCCCCGGCGACCGCGTGACCGTCCCGTTCGTGTGCGCCTGCGGCCGCTGCCCGTCCTGCCGGGCGGGCGACCAGCAGGTCTGCGAGGCCCAGACCCAGCCCGGCTTCACGCACTGGGGCTCGTTCGCCCACTACGTCGCGATCGACGCCGCCGAGGTGAACCTGGTCCGCCTGCCCGACGAGATGGCCTCCACGACCGCGGCCGCGCTCGGCTGCCGGTTCGCCACCGCGTTCCGCGCCGTCCTCGCGCAGGGGCGGGTGCGGGCCGGCGAGTGGACGGCGGTGCACGGCTGCGGCGGCGTGGGGCTGTCCGCCGTGATGATCGCCGCGGCGGCCGGCGCGCGGGTCGTGGCGGTCGACGTGTCGCCGCAGGCGCTGGAGCTGGCGCGCCGCTGCGGCGCGTCCGCCGTCGTCGACGCCGCGGCCCACGACGACGTGGCCGAGGCCGTGCGCGATGCGGCCCGCGGCGGCGCCCACGTCTCGCTGGACGCGCTCGGCAGCCCGGCCACCGCCCGCGCCTCGGTCGAGTCGCTGCGCCGCCGCGGCCGCGTCAAGGACTGGACCGGCGAGAACGGCGACGGCCGCGCGATCCGCGTCACCGGCGAGGTCC
>NZ_JBEZJP010000437.1:0-6908 GCF_040653175.1 Actinomadura sp. NPDC048032 | reverse complement strand
GAGGCTCTGGCACAGCGCGGCGGCCCTGCTGCACCGCCGCCCGCGGCTGCGCCTGTCGCTGCTGCTGTCGGCGCCGCTCGCCTGGCTGGTCGTCGTCTATCTCGGCGCGCTCGCCGCGATCTTCCTGACCGCCTTCTGGACCACCGACGTCTTCACCGGCGAGGTCGTCCGGCAGTTCACGCTCGCCAACTTCCAGACCCTCGTCGACGAGCCGGTCTACCGGACGGTCGCGCTGCGCAGCCTCGGCGTCGCGGCGGCCGTCACCCTCATCGACACCGCGATCGGCTTCCCGATGGCGCTGTACATGGCCAAGGTCGCCAAGCCGCGGCACCGGCCCTACCTGGTGATAGCCATCCTGGCGCCGCTGTGGGCCGCCTACCTCGTCAAGGCGTACGCGTGGCGGGTGATGCTCGCCCAGGGCGGCCTCGTCGACCAGGTGCTGGGGCCGTTCGGGCTCTCCAGCCCCGGCTACGGCCTCACGGCGACCGTGATCGTCCTCGCCTACCTGTGGCTGCCGTACATGATCCTGCCGGTCTACGCGGGCCTGGAGCGGCTCCCGGACTCGCTGCTGGACGCCTCCGGCGACCTCGGCGCCCACCCGCTGCGCACGCTGCGGTCCGTCGTGCTGCCGCTGGTGTTCCCCTCGCTGGTGGCCGGATCGATCTTCACGTTCTCGCTGTCGCTCGGCGACTACATCACCGTGAAGATCGTCGGTGGCCGGAGCCAGCTGCTCGGCAACGTCGTCTACGACAACATCGGCGCCGCCAACAACCTGCCGTTCGCGGCGGCGGTCGCCACGATCCCGGTGGTGGTGATGCTCGGCTACCTCGCCGCGGCCCGCCGCACCGGCGCGCTCAGGGAGCTGTGATGACCCTCTCGCCCGCCGCGCGGATCGCCCTGCGCGTCCTGATGTTCCTCGGCCTCGCCGTCATCTACGTGCCGCTGCTGGTCGTGCTGGTCAACTCCTTCAACGCCGACACCGCGTTCGGCTGGCCGCCGTCGGGGTTCACCGGGCGCTGGTGGTCGCAGGCGCTGCACAACGAGGGCGCCCGGCAGGCCGTGCTGACCAGCGTCAAGGCGGGCCTCGGCGCGACGGCCGCCGCGCTCGTCCTCGGCACCATGGCGGCCTTCGCGGTGGCTCGGTACCGGTTCTTCGGACGCGAGACGGTCTCGCTGGTCGTCGTGCTGCCGATCGCGCTGCCCGGCATCGTCACCGGCATCGCGCTCAGCAACGCCTTCCAGGTCGTGCTGAAGCCGCTCGGGATCGGGCTCGGCCTGTTCACCGTGGTCGTCGGGCACGCCACGTTCTGCGTCGTCACGATCTTCAACAACGTGCTCGCCCGGCTGCGGCGCACGGGCACCAGCCTGGAGGAGGCGTCCGCCGACCTCGGCGCCGACACGTTCCACACGTTCTGGCACGTCACGTTCCCGGCGCTGCGCTCGGCGCTGCTCGCCGGGGGGCTGCTGGCGTTCGCGCTGTCCTTCGACGAGATCATCGTGACCACGTTCACCGCCGGACCGGGCGCCCAGACCCTGCCGATCTGGATCTTCAACAACCTGTTCCGGCCCAACCAGGCCCCGGTCGTCAACGTGCTCGCGGCCGCCCTGATCGTGCTGTCGGTCATCCCGATCTGGATCGCGCAGCGGCTGTCCAGCGGGGCCCGCGGCGTCGCGTGAGCGCGGCGGGGGCCGGTGCGGGCGGGCGCTGAGCGTCAGCCCCGCAGGCGCCGGGAGGCGTCGACCCAGCGGTCGAGGAGGGAGGCGGCGCCCCCCGAGTCGACCGCTGCGGCGGCGCGCTCGTAGGCGGCCCCCAGCGTCGCGGTGAGGTCGGCGGCGGCCGGCGTCCCCTCGTAGGCGGTGATGAGCGCGGCGGCGTTCAGCAGGACCATGTCGCGGACGGGCCCCCGCCGCCCGCCGAACGTCTCGCGGGCCACCCGCCCGTTGAACACCGCGTCGGCGCCGCGCAGGTCCTCGGGCTTCGCCGGCGGGATGCCGAGGTCGGAGGGGTCGAAGGTCGTCTCCGTCGCCGTCCCGTCGCGCACGACCCACACGGTGGAGGTGCCCGTGGTGGTCAGCTCGTCCAGCCCGTCGTCGCCCCGGAAGACCAGTGAGGAGCAGCCGCGCGCGGCGAACACGCCCGCCATCACGCCCGCCATCCGCGGGTGGAACACCCCGACGGCCTGGGCCAGGGGGCGCGCCGGGTTGGTCAGCGGGCCGAGGAAGTTGAAGACGGTGGGCGTGCCCAGTTCGCTGCGGGTGCGGGAGGCGTACTTCAGGGCCGGGTGGTAGAGCGGCGCGAAGCAGAAGGTGATGCCGACCTCGTCGGCGACCCGCGCGGTGGCCTCGGGGGGCAGGTCGATCGCGACGCCGAGGTGCTCCAGCAGGTCGGCGGCGCCGCACGAGGACGACGCGGCCCGGTTGCCGTGCTTGACGACCCGCACGCCCGCCGCGGCCGCGACCACGGCGGCCATCGTGGAGACGTTGACGGTGTGGCCGCGGTCGCCGCCCGTCCCGACGAGGTCGGCGATGCGGCCGGGAACCTCGATGGGCGTGGCGTTGTCCATCATCCCCGCGGCGAGGCCGGTGACCTCCTCGACCGTCTCGCCCTTGGCGCGCAGCGCCACGGCGAAGCCCGCGATCTGCACGTCGGTGGCCTCGCCGGACATGATGCTGTTCATGGCCCAGGTGGTCTCCTCGCTGGACAGCGAGTCGCCCGACACGAGGGCGTTGAGCAGTGCGGGCCAGCTGGTGCGCGCGTCCATGTCGCCTACAGGGTCGTGGTGGGTGCGTTGCGGGGTGCGGTGCGGCTCGCCGGCTACAGGGCCGGGAGGCGGTTCTGGACGCGCTGCCGCATGAGGCTGGCGAGGGCGTTCGCGACGGCCATCGGGTCGATGGGCAGGCCCACCACGGCGTCGGCGCGCGACCAGGTGGCGAGCCAGCCGTCGTCGCGGCGGCCGATGATCGCCAGGACGGGCGGGCAGTCGTACACCTCGTCCTTGGCCTGGCGGCACACGCCGAGACCGCCCGCGGGCTGCGCCTCGCCGTCGACGATCAGGACGTCGACGCCGCCCTGGTCGAGCCGCGCCACGACCGCGGGCTGGGTGGCGCACTCCTCGAACTCGACCTTCGGGAGGTCGGCGGCGGGCCGGCGCCCGATCGCCATCCGGATCTCGGCGCGCGTGTTCGCGTCGTCGCTGTAGACGAGGACCTTCATCGGGCTCTCCGGGGCGGTGCTCATGGACCTGAAGGGTACCGGGTCGCGGCACCGGTGACACGCTCGGGGAACCCTAGAAGGGGGGTCATGCGTCACTCACTGGATAGGGGCGCAATAATGCTGGCGTGACAGCATCCGCGATAGAGACAACACCTCACGCACGGGCGAACCGTCCCAATCTGGTCAGCGTGGGGACGATCGTTTGGCTGTCGTCCGAGCTGATGTTCTTCGCGGCGCTGTTCGCGATGTTCTTCACGATCCGCTCTGTGACGATCGGCCAGTCCGGCCACCACGCGTGGCCGGGCGCCCCGCTGGACCTGCCGCTGTCGGCCGTCAACACGACCATCCTGGTGCTGTCCTCGGTGACCTGCCAGATGGGCGTGTTCAAGGCCGAGGCCGGCAAGGTCGGACGTGACGGAAGCGTGTTCAACGTGGCGCGCTGGGGCCTGCGCGAGTGGTACGTCCTCTCGTTCCTCATGGGCGCCTACTTCGTCGCCGGCCAGGCCTACGAGTACTCCCAGCTGGTCACCAAGGACGGCCTCACCTTCTCGTCCTCGGCCTACGGCTCGGTCTTCTACCTGGCCACCGGCTTCCACGGCCTGCACGTCATCGGCGGCCTCGTGGCGTTCCTGTTCCTCCTGGGACGCACCTACGCCGCCAAGCGGTGGACGCACGAGCAGGCGACGAGCGCGATCGTCGTCTCCTACTACTGGCACTTCGTCGACGTGGTGTGGATCGGCCTGTTCTCGGTCGTCTACCTGCTCGACATCTGACCGACCCGACCGACATGACCCGAACGGGGACTTCCGTGAAAAGGATCACCGCATGGCGACGGCGCCCGTGGGCGGGCTACGCCGTCGTGCTGGCGGCCCTGGCGGCGATCGGCGCGATCTACGCCGGCTTCTCGCCGCGGACTGACCGCGCCGAGGCGCAGACCACCGCCCAGGCGGCGCAGGACCTGAAGAACGGCCAGCAGCTGTTCAACAAGAACTGCGCGAGCTGCCACGGGCTGAACGCCGAGGGCACCAAGGACGCCAAGGGCAACCCGATCGCCCCGAGCCTCATCGGCGTCGGCGCCGCGTCCGTCGACTTCCAGGTCGGCTCGGGCCGCATGCCCGCGGCGAACCCTGGCGCGCAGATGCCGCGCAAGAAGCCGCTCCCCGAGTTCAACACCTCGATCAAGACCGACTACGAGGAGAAGGACAAGCGGGAGGCGGCCGAGCGGCAGAAGATGCAGGCGGAGAAGAACCTCTCCGACCTCAGCGCCTACGTCGCCTCGCTCGGCGGCGGCCCGGAGGTCCCCCCGGCGTCGGCCGTGGACCCGAAGACCGGCAACGTCGCGCTCGGCGGGAAGCTGTTCCGCACGAACTGCGCGCAGTGCCACAACTTCACCGGCCAGGGCGGCGCGCTGACCGGCGGCAAGTACGCGCCCTCGCTGTCGAACCCCGACGTCACGCCCACCCAGATGTACGAGGCCATGCTCACCGGCCCGCAGGCGATGCCCGTGTTCAACGACACGACGCTCACGCCGAAGGACAAGCAGGCCATCATCGCCTACCTCGTCCAGACGCGCGAGGAGCCGAACCCCGGCGGTAACGGCCTCGGCCGCATCGGCCCGGTGACCGAGGGGCTGGCCGGCTGGCTGGTCGGCATCGGCCTGCTGGTCCTGGCCGCCATGTGGATCACCGCGAAGAAGCCGAAGAAGCTGAAGAAGTCATGAGCGACGACAACAAGGACACGGCGGGCCGGCCCGCCCCGCGCGAACGCGTGATCGGCACGCCGTCCCCGGCGCGCGAGAAGGCCCTGCTCGCGGAGGACGACATCTCGGCGCCCGCGGGCGTGGGGGACCAGCTCGACGAGGCGTCGGCCAAGCGCGCCGAGCGGATCGTCGCGACGCTCTTCCTGGTCGCGTTCGCCGCCAGCGTGGCGTTCATCGCCTACTTCATCGGCTGGAGCGGCCGCGACGGAGGCATGCACGGCGTCACCCGGGCGCGCGAGAGCAACCTGTGGCTCGGCGGCCTGATGGCGCTGTCGTTCCTCGCGCTGGCCTTCGGCGTCACCATCTGGGTGCGCCGCCTGATGACCAGCAAGCCGATCGTCCAGGAGCGGCACGAGCTGGCCGCCGACGAGGAGACCCGGGCCTCCTTCACCGAGGACTTCCTCGAGGGCGCCGCCGACAGCGGCATCACCAAGCGGCCCCTGCTGCGCCGCACGCTGCTGCTGGCCGCCGCGCCGCTCGGCCTGGCCCCGCTGGTGCTGCTGCGCGACCTCGGCCCGCTGCCGGAGAAGCGGCTCCGCCACACCTACTGGGGCGAGGCCGTCAAGAAGGCGCAGGCGGAGGGCAAGAAGGGCGCCCGCCTGGTCGTCGACGGCACCAACAAGCCGCTGCGGGTCAGCGACTTCTCCTCCCCGGGCTCGATGATCACCGTCCTGCCCGAGGGGATCGAGGAGGAGGTCCCCGAGGACCAGGTGCTCACCCAGAACGCCAAGGCCGTCACCATCCTCATCAACGTCCCCGCCAACGAGTTCAAGCCCGCCAAGGGCCGTGAGAACTGGCACGTCAACGGGATCGTGGCCTACTCCAAGGTGTGCACGCACGTCGGCTGCCCCGCGGCCCTGTACGAGCAGACCACCCACCACATCCTGTGCCCGTGCCACCAGTCGACGTTCGACGCCACCGACGCGGCGAAGGTGATCTTCGGGCCGGCGGCGCGGTCGCTGCCGCAGCTGCCGCTGTCCGTGGAGGACGGGTACCTCATCGCCACGAGCGACTACCACGAACCCATCGGACCGAGCTTCTGGGAGCGCGGATGAGCGAGGCGACAGCCCCGAAGGCGGTCGAGGCGCCGCTGACGTTCCTCGACGACCGCCTCGGCTCCACCACCTTCTTCAAGCGGAACATGAAGAAGGTGTTTCCGGACCACTGGTCCTTCATGCTGGGCGAGATCGCCCTGTACTCCTTCATCATCCTGCTGCTGACCGGGACGTTCCTGACGCTCTGGTTCCAGCCGAGCATGACGGAGACCGTGTACCACGGCTCGTACACGAAGCTGCAGGGCGTCAAGATGTCCGAGGCCTACGCCTCGACGCTGCACATCTCGTTCGACGTGCGCGGCGGCCTGCTCATGCGGCAGATCCACCACTGGGCCGCGATCCTGTTCATGGCGTCGATCCTCGCGCACATGCTGCGCGTGTTCTTCACCGGCGCCTACCGCAAGCCGCGCGAGCTGAACTGGCTGATCGGCATCGGCATGTTCACGCTGGGCATGCTGGAGGGCCTGTTCGGGTACTCGCTGCCCGACGACCTGCTGTCCGGCACCGGCCTGCGCATCACGCAGGGCGTCGCGGAGTCGATCCCGGTGGTCGGCACCTACATCTACATGTTCCTGTTCGGCGGCGAGTTCCCCGGCCAGGACATCGTCCCGCGCCTGTACATGCTGCACATCCTGCTGATCCCGGGGCTGCTGCTCGGCATGGTCACCGCGCACATGATGATCATGTGGGTGCAGAAGCACACGGCGATGCCGGTCAAGAACCAGACCGAGCAGCAGGTGTACGGCTACCCGTTCTACCCGGTCTTCATGGCCAAGACGGGCGCCTACTTCCTGTTCACCTTCGGCGTCCTGGCGCTGCTCGGCGCGTTCGCGCAGATCAACCCGATCTGGCTGTTCGGACCGTACGACCCCGGCTCGAT
>NZ_JBEZJP010000436.1:6548-6912 GCF_040653175.1 Actinomadura sp. NPDC048032 | reverse complement strand
AGAGGGTCCGGCGGCACGAAGCCCAGGAGCAGCCTGTGACCCACCTCCAGCGCGAACTCACCCTGGCCGTCTGGCGCAAGTCGTCCCGCAGCGGAAGCGGAGACCAGTGCGTCGAGATGGCGGCCCTGTCCAGCGACATGCGCGCGGTGCGCGACTCGAAAGACCCCTCCGGGCCGGCCCTGGTGCTGACGCCGGCCGCCTGGCGGGGCCTGCTGGACGGGATCAAGGAGAGCTAGCGACCGGTCGACGGGGCCGCGGCGAGGTTCGCCGCGGCCCCCGCCCCCAGCCACCCCCGGGCCCCCGGCCACCCCCGCCCCCCGCGCCCCGGCCGCCGAACAAGGACGGGTTCAAGTAACGCCCGGGC
>NZ_JBEZJP010000436.1:0-6538 GCF_040653175.1 Actinomadura sp. NPDC048032 | reverse complement strand
CCCGCCGTAAAATGCTCGCGCACGCCCCGCCCCGGGGGGCCGGGGGCGCGCTCCCCCCCCCCCCCGTCGCCGTACCTCCCCCGGTCCCGCGGCCTCCCCGGCCCCCGGCGCCCCTTCCGAGAAAATAGAACGTGTTCTAGTATCGCCGGTGCGTCGACTACCGGAGGGTGCAACGTGACCGCGGAACTCAAGCTCGGCATCAACGTCGGCTACTGGCAGCGCGACCCCGACGACCAGACCGAGACGGTCCTGGCCGCCGAGCGCTGCGGCTACGACTCGGTGTTCACCGCCGAGGCGTACGGCTCGGACGCGTTCACCACGCTGGCCTGGTACGGCGCCCGCACGTCCCGGATCAAGCTGGGCACGGCCGTCGTCCAGATGTCGGCGCGGACCCCCGCGGCCACCGCGATGCACGCCCTCACCCTGGACGCGCTGTCGGGCGGGCGCGTGATCCTCGGCCTCGGCGCGTCCGGCCCCCAGGTCGTGGAGGGCTGGTACGGGCAGCCGTTCCCGAAGCCGCTCGCCCGCACCCGCGAGTACCTCGACATCGTCCGGCAGGTGTGGCGCCGCGAGGAGCCGGTGACCAGCGAGGGCCCGCACTACCCGCTGCCGTACCCCGGCGGGTCGGGCCTCGGCAAGCCGCTGAAGTCGATCGCCCACCCCGTGCGCCCGGAGATCCCCGTCTACCTGGGCGCGGAGGGCCCGAAGAACGTCGCGCTGTCGGCCGAGGTCGCGCAGGGCTGGCTGCCGCTGTTCGTCGACCCCGAGCAGATCGAGCCCGTCTTCGGCGGGTCGCTGGCCGGGCGCCCGGAGGGCTTCGAGATCGCCGCGACCGTCACCACGATCGTCACCGACGACCTGGCGTCCGCGCTGGAGTTCGCCAAGATCCCGCTCGCCTTCTACATCGGCGGGATGGGCGCCAAGGACCGCAACTTCCACCTCGACCTGATCGGCCGGCTCGGCTACGCGGAGGAGGCGGCACGCGTCCAGGAGCTGTTCCTGAGCGGCCGCCGGGACGAGGCGATCAAGGCCGTCCCGGACGCGCTGGCCGACGCGATCTCGCTCCTCGGCCCGCTCGGGCGGATCAAGGAGAGGCTGCGGCTGTGGCGCGACAGCCCGGTCACCACCCTGCTGATCGCCGGAGTGAGGGACGAGCCGACGCTGCGCGCCGTCAAGGAGATGGCCGACTCCTGAGAGACCGACGACACATCATCGCGCGGAATGGAGGTAGGGACCCGGGTGCTGCACGTTAGGCACCCAGGAAAGACGCAGACTGGAGATGGGACGCACGATGTCCACGCAGGACGCCGCCCGGCTTCTCGTCAGGACCCTGGAGGCGGAGGGCGTCGAGTACGTCTTCGGCATCCCGGGTGAGGAGAACATCCATTTCGTCGACGCGCTGAACGACTCGCCGATCCGCTACGTCCTCGTCCGGCACGAGCAGGGCGCCGCGTTCATGGCGGAGATCTACGGCCGCCTCACCGGGAAGGCGGGCGTGGCCTCCGCCACGCTCGGCCCGGGAGCGATCAACCTCCAGCTCGGCGTCGCGGACGCCACCACCAACAGCACGCCCGTCGTCGCGATCTCCGCCCAGGTCGGCCTGGACCGGATCTACAAGGAGTCGCACCAGATCGTCGACCTGGTGTCCCTGTTCCGCCCGATCACCAAGTGGTCGGAGCTGGCCCCGCGGGCGGAGGCGCTGCCCGAGATGGTGCGCAAGGCGTTCAAGACGGCGCAGACCGAGCGCCCCGGCGCCGTCTACCTGGCGATCCCGGAGGACGTCGAGTCGGCCGAGGTCTCCGCCGACCTCGGGCCGCTGCCGGTGAACGTCGTGCGCCCGCAGGAGCCGTCCGCGGCCCAGATCGCCCGCGCCGCCGACGTGATCGCGCTCGCGCGGCAGCCGATCGTGCTGGCGGGCCACGGCGCCACCCGGGCCCGCGCGAGCGACGCACTCGTGTACTTCTCCGAGCGCCTCGGCCTGCCGGTCGCCACCACCTTCAACGGCAAGGGCGTCTTCCCCGACGACCACCGCAACGCCCTCGGCGCGGTCGGCTTCATGCGCCACGACCACGTCAACTTCGGCTTCGACGAGGCGGACGTGCTGATCGCCGTCGGCTACGAGCTGCAGGAGTTCGACCCCGTCAAGGTCAACCCGAACGCGGACAAGAAGATCATCCACATCCACCAGTCGCCCGCCGAGGTGGACGACCACTACCCGGTCGAGGTCGGCATCCAGGGGGACGTGTCCCGGTCGCTGCGCGCCCTCGCCGACTCCGTCCACCGCCGCTTCGACGTGAACGCGACAGACCGTCCTCCAGCCCCCGCCCACCACCATTCAACGGACGAGCTCCGCTCGACAGGCCAGAAGATCCGCCGGATGCTCCAGGAGGAGCTGGCCGAGGGCGCGACCGAGGACGGCTACCCGCTCTCCCCCCGCCGCATCGTCGCCGACGTCCGCGCCGCGATGCGCCGCGGCGACATCGTCCTGGCCGACACCGGCGCGGTGAAGATGTGGATGGCCCGCATGTATCCGACCTACGAGCCGAACACGCTGCTGGTCTCCAACGGCCTGTCCTCGATGGGCTTCTCCGTCCCCGGCGCGATCGCCGCCAAGCTCGCGCACCCGGACCGCAGGGTCCTGGCGGCGACGGGGGACGGCGCGTTCCTGATGAACTCCCAGGAGCTGGAGACGGCCGTCCGCGAGAACATCCCCATCACCGTCCTGATCTGGGACGACTCCGCCTACGGGCTGATCGAGTGGAAGATGGACCTCGACCTCGGGCGCAGCTCCAACATCAGGTTCGGCAACCCCGACTTCGTCCGGTACGCCGAGAGCTTCGGCGCCCGCGGCTACCGCGTCGAGTCGGCCGCCGAGCTGCTGCCCACGCTGCGCAAGGCCCTCGCCGAGGACGCGGTCTCCGTCATCGCCGTCCCGGTCGACTACTCCCACAACCTGGCGCTGACCGACAAGCTCGGCGACCTCACCGGCCCGTTCTGACGCCGCGCGGCGCGGCCGCTCAGACGCGGCAGACGATCTCGCCGTGGGTGACGGAGTACCAGCCGTCCTCGGCCGCCGCCCACGCCTTCCAGCCCTCGTAGACGCGCTGGAGCTCGGCGCGGGTGGCGTGGCCTCCGGCGACGGCGTGCTCGGCGACGGACGACCTGACCAGGCGGCCGCCCCAGGACTCGCTCCACCATTCGCGCTCCTGCGGGGTGGCGTAGCACCAGGCCGACGCGGACGCGGTGACGTCGGTGAACCCGGCGGCGCGCGCCCAGGAGACGAGGCGGCGGCCGGCGTCGGGCTCGCCGCCGTTGCCGCGCGCGACCTTGTAGTAGATCGGCAGCCAGGCGTCCATGCCCGGCGGGTCCGGGTACCAGGCCATGGTGCCGAAGTCGGCCTCGCGCACGGCGACGATCCCTCCGGGCCTCGCCACGCGGCGCATCTCCCGCAGCGCCTGGACGGGATCGCCGACGTGCTGCAGGACCTGGTGCGCGTGGACGACGTCGAACGTGCCGTCGGGATGCTCCAGGGCGTGGGCGTCGGCCACCGCGAACTCGACGTTGTCCAGCGAGGCGGTGTTCCTGCGGGCCTCGTCCAGCACGGTCTCGGCCGAGTCGGCGGCGACCACGCGGCCCGGCGCGACGCGTTCGGCGATCCCCGCGGTGATGGTGCCCGGCCCGCAGCCGACGTCCAGGACCGACAGCCCGGGGGTCAGATGCTCGATCAGGTAGGCGGCGGAGTTCTCGACCGTGCGCCACTGGTGCGCGCTCAGGACGCTCTCGTGGTGGCCGTGGGTGTAGGTCGCCTTCGCGGTCATAGGGGATCACCTCTCTGTGTCCGGCGTCCCTCCACCGTACGACCGCTTCTCAGAATTTGAGAAATGTGTATCAACATGCGAGACGTGAAGGCATGAGAAAAGGGACCGGGGCATCGGCCCCGATCCCTTTCCGGGTGGGTGTGCGTCAGGCCGCCACGGCGACGCGGCGGACGGGCAGGGGCTGCGGACGCATCGGCAGGGCCTCGACCGCCGCGAGCGGGGGCGCGGTCTCGGCGTAGCCGTTCAGCGTCGCATGGGAGAGCTCGGTGAGCCACGGCTCCACGACGGTCCGCTCGGCGGGCCCGTCAAGCCGCGGCTGGGTGAGATGGAACGTGCCGGTCGCTGCGCTCACTGCCAACGCCCCTTCCTTCGCCCGGTGGGGCCGCGCCTGTGCGAGCGCCACCGTCTGTCACATACCCCTAGGTACGTCGTTGAAAGCGATCTGGTTCGACATCTGTTCCCGATGTCTTCCGAATCACAAGGTCAACGCTACGCGGAGGGTCTGACATTCTCGAACCCTTATTCGATCTGGTCGGGGCGCGGGGAAGGGCCGGCGGTCACGGAGCGCAACAGTGGACGGCTCAGCGCGCTCGCGCCGAGGACGCCGCCGAAGCCGAGGACGACGAACCCCGCGAGCCCGGCCAGGCCGGAGAGCCCGACCCCCTGGGCGAACGGCAGCCCGAAGAGGATGCCGGTCAGCAGCGAGCCGCCGCCCATGACGGCGAGCGGGATCAGCGTCTCCTGGCGGCGCGCCCGGTCCAGGACGGACAGGGGCGTGCCCGCCAGGCGCAGCATCGCGTACGTCCGCCTGCGGTCCAGGACGGCGGACGCCCCGGTGATCCCCGCACTGGTGATCCCCACCAGGAACGAGACGGCGAGGACGACCAGCGCGCCGGTGCGCAGGTCGGCCACCAGGAAGTCGCCGGTCACCTCGTCGTCGGCCGGCGTCGTGGCGACCCTGCCCGGGACGAGCCCGGTCAGCGCCGTGCGGGCCCGGTCGACCGCGGCGGGCCCGCCGCGGACGGTGACCGTCACGACGCCGGTCGCGGCGGCGCGGGCGCCGGGGGCGGGCGGGACGTTCCCGGTCCCGATCCGGCGCACCGACACTCCCGCGTCGAGACCGGCGAGCCTGCCCTCCGCCCGTTCGGCGACGGCGGCGGACCGCTCGTACGGGACGGCCAGTCTCAGCTCGTCCCGCGGCTCACCGGCGGACGGGTGCGCGTTCAGCAGGGCGAGGAACCCGGCGACGAAGCCGGTCAGCGCGACGCCGGCGACCGTCCGCCAGGCCGAGCGCGGGTCGTCCACGAGGCGGCGCCCGGCCAGCAGCCGGGCCGGGCCGCGCGCCGTCCCGACCGCCACGCGGCCGATGATCGCCACCACCCACGGGCCCGCGAAGTTGATCGCGAGGAAGGCCAGGACGAGGAAGACCATCAGGACGATCACGCCCGCCCGGCCCATGTCGACCAGGCCGCCGCCCACCGCCCCGAAGGCGGTCACGACGGCGAGCAGCGCGACGATCCGGACGGCCCGCATGCCGGGCGGGGTCTCGCGGCGCGCGACGCCGAGCGGGCTGACGACCACGCGGCGCAGGCCGGCGACGGCGCTGGCGCCGACGAGCACGGGCACCGCCAGGAGCAGGCCCACGAGGACGGGCGGGCTCGGCCACAGCTCACCGGCGAACCAGCCGCCGCCCGCGATCGTGACCCGGGTGAGCGGCGGGACCGCCCCCGCGTAGAGCACGAGCCCGGCCGCCGCGCCCGCGGCGGCCGTCAGCACGGCCTCGGTCACGGTGATCGCGACGACCTGGCCGGGAGTGGCGCCGACCAGCCGCAGCGCCGCGAGCCTGCCGTCGCGGCGGGCCACGGTGAGCCGGGCCGCGGCGCCGCCGAACACCAGCAGCGGAACGACCATCAGCACCGACGCCAGGCCCGCCAGCAGCAGGTAGACGCCCGCCGACCAGGACGCGCCGGTTGCGAACCGGTCGACGCGCGACGGGCCGCCGGTCGTCCCGAGGTGGTCGGCGGCGCCCCGGCGGGCGGTCATGGCGGGATCGTCCGGGGCGCGCCCGACCACCGCGACGAGCTCTCCGGGATGGACGAGCGCGTCGCGTCCGAGGGTCCCCGCCCGGGACGGGAACCGCTGGGCGAGCCGGTCGGCGGGCAGGTCCCGCATCAGGCGGGCCAGGGCGGGCGACGTCCACACCTCGCCCGGCTTCGGAAAGCGGGGCATGCCGGGCGGGACGGGGGCGTCGCCCTCCAGCGCGGCCAGGTCGACGACCCTGATCGGCCGGCCCCGGACGTAGTCGGTCGACAGCGCCTCGATCATGGAGGGGTTCGCGGCCGGCCTCCCCGGATGCCGCCAGGCGTCGGCGTGCGCGCGCTGGAGGAACGCGTGGTCGGCGCCCACCGCGAACAGCAGGAGCCCCGTCGAGACGGCCACGGCGGCGAGGGTCAGGAGCGAGCCCAGCACGTCGTTCCGGCCGCCGCCCCGCAGCAGGCGCCAGGAGAGTTCCACCGCCGTGCGCATCAGGCCGTCCTCTCCAGGGGCGGCCGGACGCGGCCGTCGCGGACCTCCACGACGCGGTCGCACCAGGCCGCAACCGAAGGGTCGTGGGTGACGACGACCAGGGACGCGCCGTTGTGCTTGGTGGCGTCCACGAGCAGCCGCATGGTCTCGTGGCCGGTCGCCTGGTCGAGCGCGCCGGTCGGCTCGTCGGCGAA
>NZ_JBEZJP010000435.1:0-6928 GCF_040653175.1 Actinomadura sp. NPDC048032 | reverse complement strand
GGCCGCCTCACCCCGTGAGGCCGGGTCAGGCCCCGGCCGCCGCCGTGAGCTTGGCGGCGTCGGGCGCGTAGGCGGCCATCCAGTGCGGGTGCAGGCGGTAGTAGACGATCTCGTCGTCCCAGTCGAAGGCGTCATCGCCGTAGAAGCCCTTGAGGTAGGCGCGCAGGTCCGGCCAGTCCGGGGCCGGTTCGCCGTCCCGCGGGTTGAGGATCTCCACCGTGCCGTGCGTGAACACGCCGAGGTCCTCCCCGCGCATGTGCGCCGCGCTGACGGCGGGCCGGGCGGCCAGATGGCGGGCCTTGGCCGCCTCGCGCGCCGTGCCGAAGTGCCACTTGCCGTGCAGGAAGTGCCCGTCCACACCGCTGATCCGCGGCTCCCCCAGGGCGGTCACCGTGGACAGCGCCAGCGTGCACATGCCGGTGAGCACCCGGCAGAGCTGCTCGGCGGTCAACGTCCTCTCCGTGTTGATGATCGACCGCAGATGCGCGGTGGAGCGGGAAAGGGAGTCGTCCAGAAGGGTCTGGAGCTCCTTGAGTTCTTCTCTGGTTTCACGCATGACGAGTCCTAGTCCGAAGGGTCCGGTCCACACTTCATCCCCCAGCACTGGCCGGTGTCCCCACCCTGCCCCCAAAACCTGACACCTTCCGTCAGGCTTTCTCCGGGTGCGGAAAGTTCGGCGGCTCCGCGCGAACTTCTCGATGCCGTCGGGACATCCAGACGGCCGCGGCCGACCGTGGGTTCGGGGAGCGGCCGGTCGGATTGATCACGTCCCGCCGCGCCAACTCGCGCCGCGTCCCCCCGCATCTCACCCCCCAGAGCGCGATCACGAGAGACCGCGCACGGAGAACGAGAGCGAGGACCCATGCGGAAGATCATGATCACCGGAATGGCGGCGGCGCTGGCGCTCGGCCTGACGGCCTGCGGCGGCGACGGCGGCTCCGCGGCGGCCTCGCCCTCCTCGCCCGCGGCCTCCGCGCCCGCGCCGAGCGAGTCCTCGACGCCGGACGGCGGTTCCCCGCCCGGCGGCCCTTCGACCCCGCAGGGCTCGGGCGGCTCGGGTACCCCGGGCGGCCGGCACACCCCGCTCGCACAGGAGGGCGGGCAGCAGGGCGGCCGGCAGGTCACCACCAAGTGGGGGCCGCTGCGCTACCTGGCGCCGGGCAAGTACACCGTCGGGAACGTCGCCTTCTTCACCGCCACCGACACCGTCGTGTACGTCGCCGGAGGCACCTGCCCCAACGGCGCCCCCACCCCGCCCGACGTCAGCAAGTGCTCCGTCGACGGACTCGACGAGTGGGTGAAGGCCGCCCCGCACAACGCCAGCGTCCGCTTCTCCGGCGCGACCGCCACCCGCATCACCGAGACCCAGTAGCGCGCGGCCCGCTCAGCCTCGGGAACCCCGCCGGCGGACCGGCGGGGTTCCCGCGCTTCCGGCGCCGGGCGGGGTCAGGGGAGTTTGCGGATCTCTTCTATGACGGACGGCATCGTCTCGTTGTTGTGGCGGATCCAGTCGAGGAGGACGGCGACCTGGTCGTCGGTGTAGGCGTCGAGGCGGTCGCGGAAGGCCCGGCCGATCGGTTCGAAGTAGCGGGCGAACTGGGCGACGTTCTCCTCGACGAGTTCGACGATCACGCGGCGGCGGTCGTCGGGGTCGCGGGTGCGGCGGACGTAGCCGGCGCGCTCCAGGCGGTCGATGACGGCGGTGATGGCGCCGCCGGTCGTGATGCCCATGAGCTGGGCGAGCTGGCCGGGCGTCTGGGGGCCGTCGAGCGTCAGCGCGTTGACGCACTGGGCGTCGGTGACGTTCATGCCCGCCTTGCTCGCGGTGGCATGGTGCAGAAGCACCGTGAACATCGTGCTGCGCTGCATCGCCATCTGCAGCTCGCCCGCCATCCGCTCGCGCTCCGGGGTCGACACGCCGAGGACCTCTCTCCCTATTTCTCTCATGTAGAGACACTCATTTCAAGAGCGACTCTCTAGGGGAGATTCTATCGACCCGATCCCGGCGGGACCAGGCAGGACGGCGACGGCATGTGGCGCAGCCGACACCGTTCAATGATCGCACCACTGCGGAGCGCGACCTACCATGGGTTTCGTTAGGACCACTAACAGAGGTCCGCTCCTGGCCCCGAATCCCACGAAGGTTCGGGGCCGCCCCCTATCTGGCCTCCTCCGCCACCTGCTTCGCCCAGCGGTAGTCCGCCTTGCCGGCCGGGGACCGCTTCATCTCCGCGACGAACGCGTAGACGCGCGGCACCTTGTAGCCCGACAGATTCTTGCGGCAGTGCTCGTTCAGCTCCTCGGAGGAGGGCTCCGCGCCGGAGGGCTGGACGACCGCCGCGACGCGGCTGCCCCAGCGCTCGTCCGGAATGCCCGTCACGACCGCGTCGTAGACGGCGGGGTGGCCCTTGAGGACGGCCTCGACCTCTTCCGGGAACACCTTCTCGCCGCCGGTGTTGATCGCCTGCGAGCCGCGGCCGTACACGGCGATCGAGCCGTCCTCCTCCACGGTCGCGATGTCGCCGGTGAGCAGCCAGCGCCGGCCGTCCACCAGGGGGAACGTCCGGGCGGTCTTCTCCGGGTCGTTGTAGTAGCCCTGCGCGATGTGGCCCGTGCGGGCGACCTGGCCGATCACGCCGGATCCCGGCTTCACGGGCTGGAACGCGTCGTCCAGGACGGTGACGTTCTCCACGTCCGGCGCGAACCGCAGGCCCTTCTCCGGGGTGGAGCCGGCGACCGCCTCGGCCGTCGAGCCCGACTCGGTCGAGCCGAAGCGGTCCAGGATCATCGTGTTCGGCAGCAGCTTCTGGATGCGGTCGCGGACCGTCCCGGTGAAGATCGCGCCGGTGGAGACGTAGGCCAGCAGGGACGAGGTGTCGTAGTCCCCGCGCGCCAGCTCCTCGGCCATCGGGATCGCCATGGCGTCACCGGTGATCGTCAGCGAGTTGACCTTCTCCCGCTCGATCGTCCGCCACACGTCCGCCGCGTCGAACTTGCGCGTGTAGACGAGCGTCGCGCCCATGAACCAGGCGATCCAGGTGGCCATCTGGGCGGCGCCGTGCATCAGCGGCGCGACCGGCATCATGGTCATCGGGCCGCCGCCCCGGGCGTTCTCGACGACGTCCTCCGGCCTGGTCGGACGGGGAAAGGTGGGGTTCCAGAACGCGAGCAGCATCTGCTCGGTCGACCACATGACGCCCTTCGGCATCCCGGTGGTCCCGCCGGTGTAGATGATGTAGAGGTCGTCCTTGGAGCGCGCCGGGAAGTCCCGTGCGCCGGAGGCGTCCTTCAGAGCCTCGTCGTAGGCGACCGCGCCCGGGATGGACGGCTCGCCGCCCACCGCGACGAGGTGCCGCAGCCCGGGCGCCTCCGGGACGGTCGCCGCGACGCGGTCCTCGAACTCCACGTCGTACAGCAGCGCGACGCTGTCGGAGTCCTTGTACACGTAGAGGAGCTCGCTCTCCACGTACCGGTAGTTGACGTTGATGGGCACGGCCCGGATCTTCAGCGCGGCCAGCAGCGCGGCGGCGTACTCGACGCCGTTGTAGAGCTGGACGGCGACGTGCTGGCCGGGCCGGACCCCCGCGTCCGAAAGGTGGTGCGCGAGGCGGTTCGCGTGCTCGTCCAGCTCGGCGTAGGTGAGGCGCCGGTCGCCGCACACCAGCGCGAGACGGTCCCCGATCGCGTCCGCGACGCCCTCGAACAGGTCAGCGTGGTTGAACTCCATCGGACGGGCCTCCGGGAATCAGGGTTTGTCGCTGCCGACGATCCACATGGCGAAGAACTGGGCTCCGCCTCCGTAGGCGTGGCCGAGCGCGCGGCGCGCGCCGTCCACCTGGTGCTCGCCCGCCCGGCCGCGCACCTGCAGCGCCGCCTCGGCGAACCGGATCATCCCGGACGCCCCGATCGGGTTGGACGACAGCACGCCGCCGGACGGGTTCCACGGGATGTCGCCGTCCAGTGCCGTCGCGCCCGCCTCGGTGAGCTTCCAGCCCTCGCTCTCGCCGCAGAACCCGAGGTTCTCCAGCCACATCGGCTCGTACCAGGAGAACGGGACGTAGACCTCGGCGCAGTCCAGCTCGCGCCGCGGGTCGGAGATCCCGGCCTGCCGGTAGACGTCCGCCGCCGCGTCCTTGCCGCCCTGCGGGCTGACGGTGTCGCGCCCGGCGAACTGCATGGGCTCCGAGCGCATCGCCGTGCCGTGCACCCACGCGGGCGGGGCCGGCGCCCGCTTCGCCGCGTCCTCCGAGGCCAGCACCATCGCGCACGCGCCGTCCGAGGACGGGCACGTCTCCAGGTAGCGGATCGGCTCCCAGAGCATGGGCGTCGACTCGACCATCTCGCGGGAGATGCCGGGGATCTTCAGGTGCGCGTACGGGTTCTTCAGCGCGTTCTGCCGGTCCTTGACCGCGACGAGCGTCCCGACGTGGTCGGGGGCGCCCGAGCGGCGCATGTAGGCGCGGATGTGCGGGGCGAAGTAGCCGCCCGCGCCCACCACCAGCGACGTCGTGAACGGCGAGTTCACCGTCAGCGCCCACGTCGCGTTCGACTCCGACTGCTTCTCCCACGCGATCGTGAGGACGCGGTCGTGGACGCCGCCCTGGATCAGCCCCGCCGCGACGATCGCCGTGGAGCCGCCGACCGACCCGGCGGTGTGCACCCGCATGATCGGCTTCCCCGCGGCGCCGAGCGCCTCGGCGAGGAACGTCTCCGGCATCATCACGCCCTCGAACAGGTCGGGGGCCTTGCCGACGACGACCGCGTCGATGTCCTTCCAGGTCAGCTGGGCGTCCTCCAGCGCCCGGCGGGCCGCCTCGCGCAGCAGCCCGGCCATCGAGACGTCCAGCCGCTTGGTCTTGTACGCCGTCTGCCCGACGCCGATGATCGCGCAACGGTTAGCCATGGTTCTCTCCCGACAGGACGCAGACGAGGTTCTGCTGGAGGCAGGGGCCGGACGAGGCGTGCCCCAGCACGCGGGACGCCGACCCGTCGTGGACGCGGGCCGCGGCCTCGCCGATCCGGATGAGGCCGGCGGCCATCATCGGGTTCGCCGACAGCGGCCCGCCGGACGGGTTGACCACCGTGTCCTCGCCCAGGCCGAGCGCCTCCCGCAGGATCAGCTCCTCGTGCGTGTACTGCGCGTGCAGCTCGGCGACCTCGATCCCGGTCGCGCCGGCCCTCTCGCCCGCGACGCGGGCCGAGTCCGAGCGGCTCAGGTCGCGGACGCCCGGCGCGTGCGGCTCGGTGCGGTGGTCGATCCCGGTGATCCACGCGGGGCGCTCGCACAGCTCGCGGGCCCGGTCGCCCGCCGCGAGGACGATCGCGGCGGCGCCGTCGGTGACGGGCGCGACGTCGTAGGGGTGCAGCGGGGCGACGTCGTAGTCGTCGCCCTCGGGGTCGGGCAGGTGCAGCGCGAACGGGTTGCCGCGCCCGGCCTCGCGGGACCGCGCGGCGACGGCGCGCAGGTCGTCCTCCTTCGCGCCCGACCGCTCCATGTAGGCGCGGGCCTGGAGCGCGGCCAGGGACACCGCGTCGATGCCGAGCGGCGCCAGGTGGTACGGGTCGAGCTGCTGGGTGAGGACGGCGCGCAGGTTCCCCTGCGACGACTTGCCGAACCCGTACACGAGCGCGGTGTCGATGTCGCCGTGTTGGAGCCTCACCCACGCCTCGTACAGCGCCCACGCGGCGTCCATCTCGACGTGGCTCTCGGAGATCGGCGGCCACGCGCCGATGGCGTCCAGCGCCGACACGAACGCGAAGGGGGCGCCGGCGAGGTAGTCGCAGGATCCGGAGCAGGTGAAGCCGAACTGCTTCTGGCCCGTCCGCTCCTTGATCTCGGTGATGACGGGGGCCAGGATCTCGATCTCGGCCATCCCCCGGTCCTCACCGCTGTGCTCGGTCTGCGCGAACGCGACCACGGCCACGGGACGAGGCATCACATGAAGTCCTTGATCTCTTCGAAGGGGACGTCGGGCTCGTCGATCGGCTCGAACCACTTGATGTTGCCCATCGTCCGCTCCCACTCCTCGCGGGGCCGCCACGCCGCCTTCACCCGCATGCCCATCCGGACCTGGTCGGCCGGGATGCCCGCCACGAGCGTCAGCATCGTCAGGCCCGCGCCGTCCAGCAGGACGTAGGCGGACACGAACGGCACCTCGGGCGCGCGCGGGTCGGGGATGTTGTTGACCGCGAAGGTGGTGACGGTGCCGGTGTCGGGCAGCTCCACCTCCTCGGTCGTGGGGACGCCGTCGCGCGGGCACAGCCCCTTCATCGGGACGATCACCGATTCGCACACCGGGCACCGGTGGCCGAGGATGCGGCCCTCGGACATGCCCTCCAGGAAGCGCCGCAGGGCCTGCCCGCCCTTCAGGCGGTACTCCAGCCGCGTCGGCGCGTTGATCATGGTGACCTCGGGCTGGAAGCACTCGATGTCGCCGATCCCGCCGGTGCGCTCGGCCCGCCACCGGGGGCGGACGCGCATCCCGGTCCTGAGGAACTTCGGCGGCTTCGCGCCCTCCTCGAAGATGCCGAGGTCGAGGGCGTGCAGGAGCGCGGTGTCGGCGCCGTCCGGGCGGATCAGCGCCCAGGCGAACGGGCGGTCGAGCGGGTGCTCCTTCGCCGGGTGCGCCACCCACGACCAGGTCGTGACCGTCCCGACCGGGCCGACCTCGACGAACTCGTCCGTCACGTCCTCGCCCGTCTGCGGGTCGTACTCCGACGGCGGGACGAGGACCCTGCCGTCCGCGGTCCGGACGCCGACCAGCCGGCCGTCGCGCAGCTCGCTGAAGAAGCGGCCGATCACCGGGCCGACCGAGCGCGTGTAGCCGCCGGGGAACTCCAGGACGTGGTTCGGCTCGGGCGGCCCGGCGTCGGCGGGCGCGTTCTCGACGCGCGCCATGTCAGATGGCACTGTCGCGGTCCTTCCAGT
>NZ_JBEZJP010000434.1:0-6954 GCF_040653175.1 Actinomadura sp. NPDC048032 | reverse complement strand
CGCGGGCGAGCATCCGCGCGGAGAGCCCGCCGACGAGCTCCAGCCGCCGGGCGTCGGGGTCGGCGAGCACCAGCTCCGACACCGGCAGCGCCGCGTGCGCCCGCGCGAGCCCGTCGACCAGTTCCGGGGTGTAGGTGGACCCGCCCCCGATGACCGTCAGCTTCAACCCTTCACTCCCGTCAAGGTCACGCCCTGGATGAACACGCGCTGGGCGAGGAAGAACACGACCAGCACCGGCAGGATGGTCAGCAGCGTCGCGGCCATGGTGAGGTTCCACTCGACATGGTGGGCGGCGCGGAACGTGGCGACGCCGATGGCCAGCGTCCAGTGGTCGGGGTCGGCGTACACCAGCGGCCGGAAGTAGTCGTTCCAGCAGTAGAAGAACTGGAACAGCGCCACCGCGGCCAGGGCGGGCCTCGCCATCGGCAGGACGACCCGCAGCATCGTGCGCAGCTCGCCGCAGCCGTCCACGCGGGCGGCGTCGGCGTACTCGCGGGGGATCGTCACCAGGAACTGGCGCAGCAGGAAGATGGAGAACGCGTCCCCGAACAGCTGCGGGATGATCAGCGGCCACAGCGTGCCGGTCAGCCCGAACCGGGCCCACACGATGTAGAGCGGCACCATGGTGACCTGCGGCGGCAGCATCATCGCCGAGATCACCACGACGAGCGCCGGGCCCCGTCCGCGGAACCGGAAGCGGGCCAGCGCGTACGCCACCGGCACGCTGGAGACCAGCATGAACACCGTGGACAGGCCGGCGTACACGGTGCTGTTGACGGTCCAGCGGACCATGTCGCCGCTGAACACCTCGGCGAAGTTGGCGAGGTGCCAGCCGCGCGGCCACAGCTCGCCGCTGAGGGCCTGCCGGTCGGTCATCACGGCGGTCAGCAGCATGAACGCCAGGGGCGCCAGGAACATCACGCCGACCGCGACGGCGGTGGCGTGCACGGCGAGCCACAGCAGCGCCCGGCGGGCGCGCCCTCCGGGGATCATCGCGCCTCCTCTCCGGCGAACGCGCGGAACCGGCGGAGCAGGAACACGGTGAACGCCATCGCGGTGGCGAACATGACGAGCGCAAGCACGCACGCGTAGCCCATGTTGAACTGGCGGAACCCTTGGTCGTACAACCACTGGGGGAACGTCAGCGTGGAGCCGTCGGGGTAGCCGGGGGAGTACTGGACCCCGGGCAGGTCGGCGCGCCCGGAGGCCACCTTGCCCGCCACCATCGGCTGCGTGAAGTACTGCAGCGTCTCGATGACGCCGGTGACGGCGGAGAACGCCAGGACGGGGGACACGGTCGGCAGCGTGATGTGCCGGAACCGGGCCCAGGCGCCGGCGCCGTCGATCGCGGCCGCCTCGTACAGCGACGCGGGCACGTTCAGCAGCGCCGCCAGCATGATGATCATGACGTCGCCGACCGCCCACAGGCCGAGCAGGGTCAGGCCGGGCTTGGCCCAGGCGGCGTCGTTGAAGAAGTCGGGCAGGGGGATCCCGAGCCGCGCGGCGAGCGCCGGGAGGGGGCCGGTGCCGGGGTTCAGCAGGAACACGAACGCGACCGTGGCCGAGACGGGCGGGACCAGGTACGGCAGGTAGAGGACCGAGCGCAGCAGGCCGGCGCCCCGCCTGACCCTGGTGAGCAGCTGGGCGACGCCGAGGCCGAACAGCACCCGAAGCGGGACGAGCACGGCGACCAGCCACAGCGTGTTGCGCATCGCCGTCCAGGCGTCGCGGTCGTGCAGCAGGTAGGCGTAGTTGTCGAGGCCCACGTACTCCAGCGTGAACAGGTTGTACCGGGTGAAGGAGAAGTAGACGGTGGCGGCGAGCGGGTAGACGAAGAACAGGCCGAACCCGGCGAGCCAGGGGGACAGGAACGCCGCGACCCGGAGCCGCCGGCGCCGTCGCGCCCGCGCCGCCGCCGTTCCGCGCCGCGCCCCGGGCAGCGGGAGGCGCGCTGAGCCGGATGCCACGGTCAGCCTCCGGCGAGCTTGAGGGAGTCGTCGACCTCGCCGTCGAGCCTCTTCAGCGCCTGGCCGAGGTCGCTCACCTTGCCGGGCTCCCACTCCTCCTGGGTGAACTTCTCGAACCGGACGACGTAGTCGTTGCCGTTCGGTGTCGGCGGCGTGGTGGAGCTGTTGGGGTTCCTGAAGACGTCGAGGAACGTGCGGAACTGCGGCGGCAGCGTCAGCTTCGGCGACGACAGCGCCGGGATCGTGGAGGGCACGTTGCCGAGCGCGTTGGCGAAGGTGACCAGCGCGCCGGTGTCCGTGGTGAGGTACCGGACGAACTCCCAGGCCGCGGGGGCGTGCCTGGCGCCGCGCGGGATCCCGATGACGGTGCCGGTGACGAACCCGCCGCCGTAGGCGCTCGCGCGGTCGTCGGAGACGGGGACGGGCGCCGTGCCGTAGTCGAGCCCGGGCGCCTCCTTCTGGATGAACTTGGTGCGCCATTCGCCGTCCACGGCCATCGCCGTCCGGCCCTTCTCGAAGGGGTTGGACGACTCGAACTCCTGGCCCATCGAGCGCAGGAACTTCTTGACGTTGGCGTAGCCGTACCAGTCGATGAGGCTCTTGTTCCACTTCAGGTAGGCCTGGAAGGCGGGGTCGCCGGAGAAGTTGGCCCTGCCGTCGTCGGTCAGCCACCTGACGCCGAACTGCGGGGCCAGGTGCTGGACCTGGTGCTCGTAGTACTGGACGGACGGCATGAACCCGGCGACCTTGATGGTCCCGTCGGGGGAGCGGACCGTGAGCTTCTTGGCGAGCGCGGTCAGCTCGCCCATCGTCTTCGGCGGCTGCTCGCCCTTCATCAGCCTCTTGTTGTAGTAGAGGCCGTAGGCGTCGGCCAGCAGCGGCATCGCGCAGCGGATGCCCTTGTACTCGGTGTAGTTCCGCACCGCCTTCGGGAACTGGTTCAGGTCGAGCCCGGACTTGGCGATGTAGGGCGAGAGGTTCTGCCAGGCGCCGCTCTTGCACCACTGCCCGACGCTGTCGGTGGTGAAGGACGACACCACGTCCGGCGGGTTCCCGCCGCGGATGGCGTTGGTGATGCGGTCGTCGGTCTGGCCGTTGACGAGCTT
This sequence comes from Actinomadura sp. NPDC048032, assembly GCF_040653175.1. Lineage (NCBI taxonomy): Bacteria > Bacillati > Actinomycetota > Actinomycetes > Streptosporangiales > Thermomonosporaceae > Actinomadura > Actinomadura sp. NPDC048032. The sequence continues at coordinate 3,881 of NZ_JBEZJP010000434.1, read as the reverse complement.
GACGGTGATGTTGGGGTGGGTCTGGTTGAAGCCGGCGACGGCGTCCTGGAAGGCCTTCACCTCGTGCGGGGCGCTCCAGCCGTGCCAGACCTCGATGGTCTGCTTCTCGCCGGACGCCGGGCCCTTGCCGGACTGGTCGCTGCCGGCGGTGCACGCGGCCGCGAGGACGAGCCCGGTGGCGGCGGCGACCGCCGCGAGCGGGCGCGTTGTGGTGGTGGGCACTCCGGTTCTCCTTCGGGGGGTGGGGAACGGCGGGGTGAGGACGGGTCAGGGGACGGTGGTGGTGAAGACCTCGTCGCGGGTCTCCCGGAGCGCCTGCTGGAGGGCCCCGGCCAGGACGGGGTTGCCCTCGACGGTGCTGAGCCGCACCTCGGGGCGCGGGATCGTGAGGCTGTGCAGGTGCTGTTGGACGCGTGTGCGCAGGGGCTCGCCGCCGGCGCGCAGGACGTCGCCGGTGAGGATGACGAGCGCGGGGTCGATGACGGCCACGACCGTGGCGAGCGTGGCGCCGAGCCTGGTGGCGAGTTCGGTGAGGGCGCGTTCCGCGCGGGCGCCCGCGTCCGTGGCCGTGCGCCGGCCCGCGGTCTGCACGTCGGCGGCGGCGCGGCTGAGCGCGGTGGCGGCGTCCCGTCCGCGGAAGCCGTGCTCGCGCATCAGTCTCAGCACGGCCGCCCCGCCGGTGAGGCTGTGCACCCCGCCGGTGTGGGTGCGCCGCACGTCCCGCATGAGCGGGGCGCCGACGGCGGGCATGTAGCCGATCTCTCCGGCGCCGCCGGTCGCGCCCCGGTGCAGGGTCCCGTTCAGCACGACGGCCATGCCGACGCCGTCGGCGACCCACAGTAGGACGAAGTCCGACGCGCCCTCGGCGCGCCCGCCGGCCCGCTCGGCGAGCGCGGCGAGGTTGACGTCGTTCTCGATCGCGACGCGCACACCGAGCCCGCCGCTCAGGGTGTCCACGAGGTCGGGGATGTGCCAGCCGGGGATGTGCGAGGCGTACCCGAGGCGGCCGGTGGCGGGGTCGACGGCGCCCTGGATGCCGACGACGGCCCGGTCGAGGCGGTCCCGGGTGAGGCCGGCCGCGGCGGCGGCGCCGTCGAGCGCGGCGGCCATCCGGGCGACGACGTCCACGCCGGTGCGGCCGGGGGTGGGCAGCGTGTGCTCGCCGACGACCGTCCCGGCGAGGTCGGCGACGCTGACGCGGATCCGCGCGGGGGTGACGTCGGCGCCGGCGACGTGGGCGGCGGCGCCGTTGATGCGGTACAGCCCGGCGGTGCGGCCGGGCAGGCCCTCGCGGACGCCGTCGCGGACGACGAGCCCGGCCTGCTCCAGCCGCGCGAGCAGCTGGGAGGCGGTGGGCTTGGACAGGCCGGTGAGGTCGGAGATCTGCGGCCGGGTCAGCGGCCCCCGGGCGAGCAGCGCCTCCAGCGCGGCGCGGTCGTTGATCGCCCGTAGCAGGCTGGGCGTTCCGGGGACGGGCACGGACACGGCGGCTCCTCCGAGTTAAGAAGGTTTCCTAACTTGGAGGTGAAAGTAAGGACTCTTTACGGTTCCGTCAAGACCCGGGACGGATCAGGGGGCGGTGACGAGGAAGGCGGAGTTGCCGAAGCCGACCTCGTCGCCTGGCCGGACGCGGGCGGGGCCGGTCAGCCGGTACCCGTTCACGCGGGTGCCGTTCATCGACCCCAGATCGGAGATCATCCAGCCCTCGTCCGCGCGGTAGATCTCGGCGTGGAACCGGGAGACGGTGAGGTCGGTGAGGATGAACTGGCACGCGGGGGCGCGGCCGACGACGATGCGGCCGAGCTCGCGCGGCGGGAGCATGAACTTGGGCAGCCGCGGGGCCCGCCAGGCCGCCTCGATCCGCGCGGTCGCCTGCGAGACCGAGGAGATGAGGCCGGTCAGCCGGTTCACGACGCGGCTGGAGTTCGGCAGGTCGTGCACGATGTCGGCCAGCTCGGCCTGGTTGCGCGCCTGCAGCACCTGGTCGACACGGCGCTCGAACGTCTCGTTCGACATCCGGCCCTCGGCCACGCGCTCGCTGAGGACGCGCAGCACCCGGTCCCGCTCCGTGTCGGACGCTCTCACCGGGAATGAGGGCTGACCGTCCATAGCTGTGAGTATCCAGTCCCCGTCGTCGGCTGTCCAGAAAGGCCCGTCGGCCGAGGGCGGGCGATCGCCCTCACCCGCCCTCCACCTTTTCGACGCCGCCCGGTCCCGGGAAGTTCGCGGGCGGGGCGGCGTCGAGCGGACGCGGCGCCTTCTCGGACGGGGCGGTCAGCGCGACAGCAGGTCGCGGGCGATGTGGGTGACCTGGATCTCGTCGGTGCCGGCGTAGATCTGGAAGGACTTGGCGTCGCGGGCGAGCTGCTCGACGCGGTACTCGCTCATGTAGCCGTTTCCGCCGAACAGCTGCACGGCCTCCTGCGCGACCTCGCTGGCCGCCTGCGCGGCGTAGAGCTTCATCGCCGACGCCTCGGCCAGGGTCGGGAAGCGCCCGGCGCGCTGCATCTCGATGTGGCGGAACACCAGGTTCTGCACGTTGAGGCGCGCGACCTCCATCTTCGCCAGCTTGAGCTGGATGAGCTGGAAGTCGCCGATGCGCTGCCCCCACAGCTCGCGGGTCTTGGCGTACTCGACCGACAGCTTCAGGCACTCCTCGATGACGCCGAGGGCCATCGCGGCGACTCCGGCGCGCTCGGTGACGAAGTTCTGGCGGGCCGACTCCTTGCCGCCCTGCGCGCCGGAGGCCAGGAGCCGGTCGGCGCCCGCGCGGACGTCGTTGAGGAACAGCTCGCCGGTGGGGGAGGAGTGCAGCCCCATCTTGCGGAGCGGCCTGCTCTGCTCCAGGCCGGGCATACCCCGGTCGAGGACGAAGGTGAGGATCTCCCTGTCCCGCGGAGCGTCCCCGTCGTCGAGCTTGCAGTAGAAGACGATCGTGTCGGCGTAGGGGCCGTTGGTGATGAAGGTCTTGCTTCCGTTGATGACGTACTCGTCGCCGTCCTTGCGCGCGGTGGCCTGCATCCCGCCGAACGCGTCCGACCCGGAGTTCGGCTCGGTGATCGCCCAGGCGCCGACCTTGTCCATGGTGAGCAGCGGGAGCGCCCAGCGTTCCTTCTGCTCGGGGGTGCCGCGCTTCATGATCGTCCCGGCGGCGAGGCCGAGCCCGACGCCCATCGCCGACACCAGGCCGGGCGCGACCCTGCACAGCTCGATGACCGGCAGCATCGACATCGCCGCGTTGCCGCCGCCGGGCCGGTCGTCGCCGGAGTCCCCGGCGGAGGCGGAGCCCCCGTCCTGCCCGCCCTCGCGCTCCCTGGCCAGCCGGGCGTGGAAGGACGAGCGGGCCATCTCGTCCATGCCGAACGTCTTGTAGAGGTTGCGGAGAAGGTCGTAGGGCGGCAGCTCGCCCGACTCCAGCGCGTCCAGGTTCGGGCGGACCTCCGCGTCGATCCAGCCGCGCACCGCGTCCCGGATCATCAGGTCTTCCTCGGACCATTCGATCATGCTCTGTTCCCGCCCTCTCGACTCCCGCCGGGTACCGGGGCCCATCCAAGCAGAGTCTGAAAGCGAGCGCTTATTCGGGGCCCGCTAGCCGAGATCGACGACGTCGGCGAGGACGCCGCCGTCCGCCGTGAGCCGGTCCGGGGCGGGGCTGTCGTAGACGACCAGCAGGCGGGTGCCCGGCTCGTCCAGCACGGCGATGCCCTCGGCGTGGTCGTCGCCGTCGCCGTGGGGCAGCTCGCCCAGCACCTCCAGCTCGTCGGCCGCGACGATCGACCCGGCGTCGGCGCGGGCCGCCCCCGGCCATCGCACGAGCCGCACGGGGCCGTCCAGGTCCATGCTCGGCCCGGTGAGGACGAGCAGGTCGTCGCCGTGCGGGC
>NZ_JBEZJP010000433.1:0-6961 GCF_040653175.1 Actinomadura sp. NPDC048032 | reverse complement strand
GCCGCGCCACTGCCACAGCACGGTGCGCAGCTTGTACTCGACGGAGAAGCAGACGCCGTGGTCGCAGCCCGCCGTCCCCGCGCCCGTGGAACCGGGCCGCCACCACGCCGGAGCGCCCGGCGGCCCCGCGCAGCCCGGCCTTCCCGAAGCCGTGCCCCCGGCCCCCGCGCACTTCGGCGAGGCGCCCGCTCCCCGCCCGGCCGACGAACCCCGCGCTCCCCTGCCCGGCGTTCCGGGAGAAGCGGCCCGCCGCCTCGCCGACCCGTCCAGCACCGCCGTCGACCCCGGCCACATGCCCGGCCTTGAGCCAGCGGCCGCGCCCAGCCCGTCCGGCGAGGTCGCGGAGCCCGAGCCACCGGGCCCCGGACCGGCCGTGCCGGAAGACGCGGGCGCCCCCCTCGGAGACGCGCGCGGAACGACCGGCCCCACCGGCGGCTTCGCGGAGCCCGGCCTCCCGCCACCCGCGTCGCAGAACACCGGTCCCCTCAGTGCCGCGCCAGGTGACGCCGGCACGCCCACCCCGCCCGGCGGCGCCGCAGAGCCTGGTCTTCCCGGGCCTGCACCTCAGCACCCCGAGGCACCAGCCACCGGACCGAGCGCGCCAGGGGAAGCGGGCCGCACGCACGCTGACCTGCCCGTCACCACCGCCCTTGGCACGGCCACGCCATCCGGCGGCGCCGCAGAGCCGGGCGTTCCCGGGCCTGCGCCTGAGAACAGCGGGCCCCTCGACGCCAAGCCCGGCCTGCCAGACGACGCGGGCCGTCCCTACACGGCCGCACCGAGCACGGCCCCTTCCGACACGCCCGGCCCGTCCGGCGGCGGCCCTGAGCCGAGCCTTCCGGAAACCGCCTCTCAGATTCCCGCCACGCCCGCCGGTCGTCCCCACATCGACGCGCCTGCCCCTGGCGCGACCACTCCGTCCGGCGGAGTTGCAGCCCAGGGCAGCGAGCTGCCGACCAGCGGATCGGGCGCGCCAGAGGGCACGACGGCCGGCCCGGGATCGGATGCGCCCGCCGCCCCCGCACCTGGGGCGACCACCCCGTTCGGCGGAGTCGCAGAGCCTGGGCTTCCCGGGGTCGGAACTCAAAGCAGCGAGCTGCCTGACACCGGATCGGGCACGCCGGAGGACGTAAGTCCCCACCCAGGCGCGACGGCACAAGGCCCCACGATGGCGGGACCAGGATCAGATGCGCCCGCCGCCCCGCTTGGCACCGGCGTTCCTCAGGGCACCGGGCCTTACAGTGCCGCGCCGGGCCTTCCCGGTGACGGGTCTCAGGGCAACGAGCCGCCCAACACGGGGCCGGACGCGCCCGGCGTGCCGTCCGGCACGGGTGCCACCGGATCCCTCGGTGCCGCGCCCGGGGCCGGACGAGGCGGCGGCCTGCCGGAAGGCGCCGACCGCCGTGTCGCGGGGCCCATCGCACCTCACGAGGTGGCGCGGACCGGCCAGGACGCGGGCGTCCAGAGCAGCGAACCTCCCGGCGCCCCATCTGGCGCCCCGGGAGACGCGGCGCCGGGCGGCCTCGCGGCGGTCCCTCAGGACGCCGCACACCCTGGCCAGGCGGACGCAGGCGGGGGCGAGGACGGCGCGCCCGCCGGAGAGCCGGGGGCGGGACGGTCGCTGCACGCCGTCGAGGAACCGGAGCCCGCGTTCGAGCCGGGGAACCGGATCGACCAGGAGCTCTACGAGGCGGCTTCCGGCGGCGACTCCGACGCGTTCCTGCGGGTGCTGCTGAACGCGAACGTGCTCGTGCCGATCCCCGATGACGCGCCGCTTGAGGTGACGCCCGTCCAGCGGGAGTTCCGGTGGGACGCGGCGCTGCGGGACGCGGTGTCCGTCCAGGTGTTCACGTCGATGGTCCGGTTGCGGGAGGTTCTGCCGCAGTCCCGGTTCGTGTACGCCGACTTCCGGGAGCTGATCGGCGCGTGGCCCCGGGAGGACTGGGCCATGGTGCTCAACCCGGGGACCCACATCGGGGCGTCGCTGCACGGCGACCAGGTGCGGTCGCTCAGCGAGTGGGCGGTGCGGGTCGGGCTCGTGCAGGCGCGGCCGGAGGTTCCGCTGCCGCCGCCGCGGCGGGAGCCGGTGCCGCAGGCGCCCACCGACCCCGAGGACCGCGTCTCGTCGCCGGCCATCATGCAGAAGGTCGTCCCGCACAGTCACGTCTCCTGGTACCTGGAGCAGGGGTACGACCGGGTCGGCGGCTTCGTCCACTCCACGAACGACGTGGCCGAGTTGCAGACGCCCTCCCAGCTCTACGAGGCGCTGGGGCTGCTGTTCCCCGATTCCTCGTTCTCCCTCGACGACGAGGGCGTGTACGTCATCCGGTGGCCGGCGTACTGCCCCGACCTGTACCGCGTCCCGTTCGGCGGGCGCGACGAGGAGGAGATGGCGTCCTGGGGCGAGTCCGGCTGGGTCATCGAGCGGCCGCCGTTCACGGGGAGCGGCTTCGCGCCGGGAAGCGCCGGGTCGATCCGCGAGTACAAGGTGACCAGCGTCCGGCTGCCGTACGGAGCGGAGATGTACTACATCGGCAGGGACCGGTCGGAGCGGTTCATCGCGATGTACGACCCGGACCGGCTCGCCTGGCTGCGGCCGGACGCCGGCGCCGAGGCGTGGGACGGACGGACGGAGGCCGCGCAGTGATCCGGGACGGGTACGTCGCGCGGTGGCTCGGCCGCGACTTCGAGGCCGCGCCGGGCGCCGACGGCGAGATCAGGCTGTACGCGCCCGGGCCGACGGACGGGTTCGAGGAGCTGCGCCCGGGGCGCTTCCGCCGCATCGTCCCCGCCTCCGAGGTCGAGGAGCTCCGCTACGTCCGGACGACGTGCCGCTGGCGCGGCGAGCGCTTCGTCATCGTCGGGGAGCACGAGACGTGGCTGCGGGTCGAGTACGCGGGCGGGCGGGCCCCGGTCGCCGAGAGCCTCGGGCTCGACCGCGTCGACCAGGGCATCTGGCAGGCCTGGGCGCCCGGGTCGGAGATCGAGGACGTCCGGGAGGAGTTCGTCTGACCGGGCGGGGTTGATTTGCCCCTTGGATCCGTGTTCGCATGTGTGCCGAGGCGATCCCTCGGACGGAAGCGCTCAACGGCGACGCGACGGAGGTGCGGCGGCAGTGATCTGCCGAGCGACGGTGAAACCGATCTTTGTTGGGCTCGGCACGGCGGCCATCCTCGCCGCCGGCGGCGCGTCCGCCGTGGCCGACGAGACGCCCTCCACCCCAGGGTCGGATCCCGCGTCCCCCGCGACCGGCAAGCTCACGGTGGACGTCGCCTCCACGGCGGCCAGGCTGGACCCGGGCGGCTCGCTCGACATCACGACGACGGTCACCGCCGTCGGCGGCGACGTGGCGAACATCAAGGTCACCAACATCACGGCGACCCTCAAGGGCACGACGGTGACCGGTGACTGCGGCGCGCCGTTCGAGTCGGCGGGGTGCGCCGTCGGCGACCTCGCCGCCGGGAAGAGCGGCACGCCCGTCACATCGCATGTGACGGTCCCGAAGGAGGGGCCGAAGGAGACGGCGGTCTACACGATCATCGTGACCGTCGACGCGACCGACCTCGCCCCGGTCGCCGGGACCAGGACGTTCAAGTACGTCGTCCCGTCCAAGCCGCCGCCCACGAAGACGCCGACCCCGACCCCGACCCCCTCGAAGACGCCCACGAAGTCGCCGTCGCGCAAACCCTCGAAGCCGTCGCCCACGCCGTCGCACTCCACGTCCTCCAGGACGTCGCACGGCGGGTCCGGCAGTGGAAGCGGCTCCTCGGGGAGCGGGAACGGCACGGGGACGAACGGGTCCGTGCAGACGTCGCCCAACGCGTCGTTCGAGCCGCAGAACCCGCAGGTGGCGTTGCCGTCCATCCAGGCGCCCAACCCGTCCGTCGCGCCGAGCCCGGCGCCCGGGGCGGAGACGCCGCAGAGCCGCCTCCAGGGCAACCAGGCGCCAGTCGCGCAGGATCTGACGTTCGAGCGGATGGCCAGCACGCAGATCGCCTGGCTGGCGGCGCTGATGGTGGCGTTCTCGCTGCTGCTGACGCAGCTGCGCCTCGGCCGCCGCCGCGCGCCCGTGGGGGCTCCGCGGCGGCCCCGGGGAACGCACCGCCGACCGCGGGGCGGCATGTTCGGCCGCTGATCTCCGCCGCGCGCGCTCTTCACCCGGGCGATCAGCGCAGCTCACGCGCCGGTCACGCTTTCGACGGGTGGCTCGCGTTCGTTGGAGGCATGCCCCGAGGAACTCGACCGCCGGCACCCCGCACCCCATCGGGCTCCGGAAACGGCGGATTCTCGAATGAGAATCTCACAAACGCCTTTCCGGGGCGCGGAGAACGGGACCGGAAATACTCACGCACGGCGACGCCAAGGGTCCGAGCCTATGCGAACCGTCTCCCGGCGAAACCGATAGATGACGACGGGAACCGCGTAGGCCGTGAGGTGGTTCGGCACCGGCGGGCCCGTTCCAAGGCAAGCGAATACCCCTGTTCACGCAGCGCGCCTTGACGATCGTCGGCGGGCAGGCGGCGCGTCCGGCGAAACGGCGGCGACCGCGCGCCGTTCCTTCGGCAATCAGGGACCCGGCTCGGCAACTCGCCGGACGGAAGCGGTTTGAGGCTCCCGGGAATGGTTACTTTCCCGGAGCGGCTGTTCCTTGCCAGCGCCCTTGCTGCCCCCGGAAGAGGTGACCGGTAATGGAAATTCGGACAAACGGTGACGTACCGAACCAGGACGAGATCGTTGAGCTGCGCGCCCGAGCGGAGGCCGGCGACCGGAACGCGGCCGGACGCCTCGGCGAGCTCCTGGCGAAGCACGGCGACCTGGCAGCCGCTCTGGACGTGTGGGCCCGCGCCTACGGCGACGCCGCGCCGACGACGAGGCGGCTGGCCGAACTGCTGGCCGACCGCGGCGACCTGAGGGCCGCCGTAGAGGTGTGGCAGTTCTCCGACCCGGTCCGGCAGAACCCGTCCGGCCTCCACGAGGAGTTCATGGCGGGCCTCGACATCGAGGAGCGCGTCGACTGGGACGACGACCCGGAGGACTGGGCGTTCATGGAAAGGGAGCGGCTGGCCCGGCTCCTGGCCGACCGGGACGACGAGGCCGCCGTCGCGTAGCCGCCGGCGCGGCGCCCCTCCCCGCCGGGAGGGCGCCCTCCCCGCGAGGGCACGGCGGGCGAGCGGCGGCCGCGGTGGCGTCGAGACGCCCACCCCGCTCAGATTGGCCGGAATTCCATTTATGGATGTCCTCATTTTCGGCCGCCCGGCACATCCCCGGGACCAGGTTGGACATTGTCCAAATTGACCGTCCGGACGATACTCGCCGCGAGAGCGGAAGGGTACCGAGCCAAAGGGCGAGAAGAAGTCGATCTTGGGCTGTAATGTCGTCCTGCTGTTCGGCCTTCGCTGGGAACGCGCTGCCGGCCAGGTGGCGGCGTCTCCGGCAAGACCCCCCATCGAGGACGAGGAATGCACCGTTGAATCGACGTTCCAGGTCGGCCATGGTCGCAGCGACCACCCTGCTCGCTTTCGCCTTCGCGGCCCCGGCCGCGTCAGCGGACGGAACCGATCCCGCCGCGGTGGTGCCGGTGTCGGGCACCAGCGCCCTGCCGCAGGGATGCGGGCTGCCCGAGGGCGACGGCTATGTCCTGAACCCGAACACCGAGGTCCAGCCCATGGTGGCGCGGGACCCGAAGCGGCCGTGGCGTCTCGTCACGGTGTACCAGCAGGACAGGTGGAACCGGTACGGCGGTAACGGGACCGGCACCGCCGTGTCCGACGACTACGGCGCGACCTGGCGCCGGTCGGCGAACCAGCCCGCGTTCTCCCGGTGCGACGGCGGCACCGCCGCCAACGGCGGGGACTACGACGTCACGACGGACCACTGGGTCACGATGACGCCGTCCGGCGCGGCGGTGGCCGCGTCGTTCTCTCTTTCGCGCACCGGCGAGGTGACGGCGATCCTGGTCTCGCGGTCCGGCGACGGTGGCGACCACTGGGGCGCCCCGGTGACCCTGCAGCGCGACGACGACGCGCGGTTCTTCAACGACCGCCCGGCGATCACCGCCGACCCGTACCACCCGGGCACGGTCTACGCGGTGTGGGACCGGGTCGACACCCAGCCGAGCGGCGCGTGGGTGCAGCCGGTCTACATGGCGAAGTCGACCGACGACGGGCGCACCTGGACCACGAAGAAGGTGTACGACTTCCCGGCCAACAGCGGCGTCATCGGTACCGAGCTGGTGCCGATGGCCGACGGGACGCTGCTGATCGGTATGCACCACGAGACCGACACCGCCGCGGCGACCCAGGTCATCCGCTCGACCGACGGCGGCGCCACGTGGTCCGCGCCGACGCTGAACGTGGCGGCGCCGATGGCGGTGGGCACCCGGATCCCCGACCCGGACGACTCGGGTGACCCGGTGCGCAACGCCACGCTCCCGCTGCTGGCGGCCCGTCCGGGCAGCAAGGTGGTGAACGCGGTCTGGCCGAGCCAGGACGCCGACGGCACCTTCCACGTCGCGTACGCGCGGTCCGCGGACAACGGGAAGACCTGGTCCGCCCCGGTCCGGGTGGACAAGACGCCCACCGGCTCCGCCGCGGTGCCGGCGATCGCCGTGTCCCCCGGCGGCACCGTGGCGATCACCTACTACGACTTCCGGAACAACACGTCCGCCGCCACCCTCCCCACCGACTTCTGGGCCGTGACCTGCGCGGACGACTGCACGAAGCCCGCGTCGTGGCGCGAGCGGCACATCGAGGGCCCGTTCGACGCGCGCACGGTGCCGGCGACGAGCTCCGGCCGGATGCTCGGTGACTACACCGGCCTGGTCTCGACCGGCTCGTCCTTCGTGGCCGTCTACGGCGTGGCCACCGGCCAGGCCGCCAACCCGGTGGACATCCACAGCGCGACCTTCTACAACTGACCGGCCTGATGCGGCCCTCCTGCGCGGGGAGGGCCGGAGGGGCGC
>NZ_JBEZJP010000432.1:0-6963 GCF_040653175.1 Actinomadura sp. NPDC048032 | reverse complement strand
GGCCGTCCACCTGGCCAGACGCACAGAGGGCGGGACCCATGGTCCCGCCCTCGACGCTTTCCAGTCTCAGTTCTAGTCTCAGTTGCCGTTCTCAGGCCGCCCCATGGCTCCGGTCGTCGTCGCGGTCCTCGGCGGGCTCCCAGAGGAGTCCTGCCACAAGCTCGGCGACGTCGCTTCGGATGACGTCGCTCATGTGCTGGTACCGCTTGGCCATGGCGGCGCTTGACCACCCCATGATGGCCATCGCGGTGGGCGTCGGAACTCCGAGGATCAGAAGGACTGCCGCGGCGGTGTGCCGGGCGTCGTGTAGCCGAGCTCCGCGGAGGCCGGCCGTCACGAGGAGGTCCTTCCACTCGTGGTAGTCCGTGAAGGGGTTGAGTGGCTCCCCGTCGGGCTTGGTGAAGACGTATCACTTGTCAGCCCAGAGCTGCCGCGCCTGGGCCTTCTCGGCTTCTTGCTTGGCCTTGTGCAGCTTGAGAAGCTCCAGGAGCGGCGCCGGAAGCCCGATCACGGCGTCCGGCCTTGGACTTGGTCCGGCCGGTTTCTGCCCGCACCTGTTGCCGCTGTGGGCATTAACCCGCCTTGATGCGACCGCAGGACTCGCCCTCGCAACCATGGACGTATTTCGGTCGGAGGCGGCCGCGCCGGATACGGATCATGCTGGTGGTGAGATCAACGTCCTCCCACTTGAGGCCGAGAGCTTCGCCCTGGCGGAGACCGAGTGCGAGCGCGAACACCCAGCGGACACCGTTGCGTTGCTGCTCCCCCGCCACCTTGAGCAGCACATGCCAGGTGGTCACGATCGGTCACGCCGAGGGAGCCGAGGCGTCGGTCAGATCGGGGTGTGCTTCGTAGGCCGGGGCGGCGGGGCGATTGCGCGTGTTGGGCGGGCTGGGGAGGCGTCGAATCCAGCCGTGGGTCTCCAGGACGCGCAACGCGGGCTCGGTGTCAGTGGCCTTCTTGAAGCGGTTCTTGAGGCCGCTGCGCATGAGGTCTCGCGCAGTGAATCGGGTCGTGCCGGTCCGCTCGATCCATTCGAGGACGGCGCGGCCATCGTTGACGGCGGGGTCGGCGCCGATGGCGTCGTAGGCCGCTTGGGCATGCAGGGTGAAGTACTCCCCGATGAGCCGGGCGTTGGTGAACGTGGTGAGCGTGATGGGCCGGTCCCACCCGTCGCGGACGTGCTCGGCGAGGTGCAGCAGCGCGGCGATGCGGACCACGGCGCCGACGTACTTCCCCGCTCAGTCGGTCATATGGGCAAGGTCGCCTGTGCCCGGCCGTAGCCGGACCTCGTGCACACGGGCGAGGTCAAGGATGGCGGCCTGGGCGTCCAGCGCGAAATGCAGCGTGGCCGCCTCGGGCAGCGCGGCCAGAGACAACACCAGCGCCTGCACGTTGGCGTTGTAGGCGTCCCGGATGTGATCGGGAACGGGCTCAGGTCGCTCGTTGCGGAAGCCCAGCAGCGAAGTAGGTACCGAGTACAGGAGCCGCCCCAAGAGACCTTGCTCGCCGAACTGCGGCGTCTCGCCGAGGCGGGCCAGGACACCGGGTTGAGTGCAGATCCCGAGGGTGATGGTCGCGGCCGCGATGCGCTCACTCGGACGTCCCATGCGGTCGATGCGCATCTCTTCGCCCGCGTGGCCAGACTTGAGAACGGCCAGGTTGGGCGCTCCGCCGTAACGCCCGGCGGCGATAGAGAAGATTTCGCCTTCCGGGGAGAGGATGGCGAACCTGCCACCCTGCTCGGCTACATGACTGGTGAGCCGTTCCACGGTGGCGTCATCGGAGAACAGGCACGGCTCAGCCGGAATCGGGGTGTTCTCCAGGTCTAGCCGCGCGGACGCGGCCTCGTCGCGGGCAAGAGCCTGCTGAGTGGGGTCCTGGGCGGAGGTGGCGGCCTTCTCGGTCTTCTCTACGGCGGCCTCGGCGACCTTGCGCGCCACGACAGCATCGGCGATGAGGGGGCGGGCCTGCTCGACCAAAGCAGCCTCGGCAGCTTTGATCGGCGCGGTCATGTGCTTGTAGACCTCGGACCTGCGGTTGCCCGGAGGCAGCACGACAAGGGTGAACAAGTTGGTGGGCTCGGTCCAGGTGGTGGCGCGAACCCACACCTTTCCGCCGGCACCGACGCCCAGCACGGCCAGAGCGAGGCATCCGGCAGGGTCGGGCGGGGTTTGGGTGACCTCGGCGAGACCTGCGGTGTACTCGCCGAGCCAGTCCGGGAACGCCCACACCGGGAACACGGGCAATTCGGCGGTAGCCGAGAGCGGTGTGGGGTCGGTCCAGCCCTGGCTCTGTGCGGCGGTGACGGCACCCAGCTCGGCGACGACCGCGCCGCGTAGGTCGTCCTGGGCGTCACCGGTCGCGGCGTAGCCGAGCTGCATCAACCGCGTTCCCGAGGCGACCACACGGCGGGCGTACGCGAGATCGCGAACGAGGTGGGCGTAGTAGGTGGCATTGGTGGCTGTGGGAACTCGACTGGTCAGGGTGTGCAGGTAGGGACCGCCACCCATCGTGGCCAGGTCGCGCGGGTCGATGGCGGCGGCCACGGTCACGGGCTCAACGGGAGCGCCACGGTCGGCCAGGCCCACGATGGTGTTCCAGATCAGCCCATGCGCGGGCCGGTAGAAGTCGGGCACGGTCACCAGGTCGCGGACCTCGGGCAGCGCGGCCGGTGCCAGCATCACCGCGCCGAGCATGTGCTGCTCGGCCTCGATGTTGTGCGGCAGGGGCCGGACGAACTCGGCCAGCTCTGCATGAGCTGCTCGACAACCTGATGCTCTACTGGCTGCCCGGCACCGGTGCCTCATCCGCCCGGCTGTACTGGGAAAGACTCCGGCAGGTCAACGAATAGATCTCCGGGTCGGCCGGCGCGCCGGTGACCGTACCCACCGGCTGTTCGGTCTTCCCCAAGGAGCTGCAGCGCCCGTCTCGGCCGTGGGCGGAGCGCCGGTTCCCGAACATCCGGTACTGGAACGAGCCCGGCAAGGGCGGCCACTTCGCGGCGTTCGAGCAGCCGGCGTTGTTCGTCGACGAGGTCCGGTCATTCTTCTGGCTGGTCCGCTGATGGTCACCCGTACTCGGTAAGCGGCTGGCTAAAGATCAACAAGTGCCCATCGGGTGTCCGTACGTTGAAGTCGCGCATCCCGTAGGGCCGGTCAGCCAGTGGCTCGACGATGTCGGCGCCGCGGGCGCGCAGCTCGTCGTGGCAGGAATCGACGTCGTCGACGACAACCGTCACCCTGGCCGGGCCGACGCTGCTTTCGGCGTACAGGTGGAACTCGGCGGTGTCGCGGATCACGGCCGCGTAGCTAGGTGGGGTCTCCCAGGTGAATATGGTGTCGAATCCGAGCACGTCCGTGAAGTACGACCGCGCTGCCTGCACATCTCGGCACGGCAGCACGGGAACCGCCACCCGCATGACCATTCCGTGACCTTACCTGACTTTGGCTCAAGATCGCTGATCTTGGGTAGGGTGCTGGCTGTTGAGCTGCGGTTTCGTCGTGTGAACGGCGAAAATCTGCGCACTAAGCGGCCGGTTCTAGGCTGTCTCTCGTGGCGTATGTGCGCACGGTGAAGACGGCGTCGGGGGCCAGGGCGGTGCAGATCGTGCACTCCTCGCGTCGCGGGTCGCGGGACATCGAGCACATCGGCTCGGCGCATGACGATGCGGCGTTGGAGGCGCTCAAGGCGGTGGCGAGGCAGCGTCTGGCTGTGGGGCGGCCCGAGCTCGACTTTGGCCCGGACTTCGCGGCGTTGCAGGCCGGCAGTGGTGCTGGTGGTGGGCCGCTTGCGATCACGTCGTCGCGGATGGCGTACCTGTGGGACGCGCTCGGCCACGCCTACCAGCTGTTGGGGTTCGAGGAGGCCGCTGGTGGTGACGAGGTGTTCCGATTACTGGTGCTGGCACGGATCGTCGAGCCGACCAGCAAGCTGGACAGTCTGCGGGTGGTCGAGGAGGCAGGTTTCGACCCGCCGGCGTACGCGACCCTCAAGCGGCGTCTGCCCGCGTTCGCGAAAGAGTCCTGGCGGCAGAAGTTGGCCGCGGCGTGCGCCCGCACCGCTGATCTGGGGCCGGCGTCACTGGTTCTCTACGATGTGTCCACCTTGTACTTCGAGACCGATGCCGGGGACGGGTTCCGTGAGCCCGGGTTCTCCAAAGAACGCCGCCTGGAGCCGCAGATCGCGATCGGGCTGCTCACCGACGCAAGCGGGTTTCCGTTGATGGCTAACGCGTTCGAGGGCAACCGGGGCGAGACCACTACGATGCTGCCGACCATCCGTGCGTTCATGGATGCCCACCAGCTGGCTGATGTCACGGTCGTGGCCGACGCTGGCATGATCTCTGCGGCCAACCAGCTAGCAACGCCAACCATCCCGGGCCGAACTTGACCACTTCGACCCAAGAGTTGGGATCTTTGCTTGTCATGCCGCAAGTCTTCTACGAGAGACACGCGTCCGCGACTTAAATCGAGATCTAGAGGGCGTTGAGCGTCTGCAGGTACCTCCGTGACTCCCGCCACTAACTGGTGCCTTTCTTGGATCGCGGGTCTCTTTGCCTTGCATGGGGCCGGTGTAACTGTTGACCAGGGTGGGTTGATCGGGCACGCGACCCGCGCTTTCGCAGCGCGCCATAGTCTCAGTTCTAGTCTCGGTAGGGCGGAGTCCGGGGGCGTTCAGGGGTGTTCGTCGGGCTCAGTCGCCTTGTGGCAGAGGGGCGGTTAGCTGGGGTTTGGACGGGCGCGATCTTGGGTGTACGGAGGGACGCAGACCTCGAAAGCGTGTGAGTGCAAGCTTCCGTGGGTTCGAATCCCACCACCACCGCCACCCGGATGGCCATCCACCTGGCCAGACGCACAGAGGGCGGGACCCATGGTCCCGCCCTCGACGCTTTCCAGCCCGCCGCACGCTGGTCGAGCCGCCCGTTTCGAGGCGTCTGGTGCGCTGGGGGCCTCTCGCCCCGGTCAGCGCGCGGATTCCTTGAGAAGGGCCGCCGCGAGTTTTCTGGCATAGGCGACTTCGTTCTTCTCAGTGACGTCCTGCTCTTCGCGGTCGTTCATGCTGATGTCAGCCGTGAGATTGTCCACGCGGAACATCACCTGCGGCTCATCCAAGTAGGACGGCGGATCTATGTGATTCCCCTCGTCCCCCACTCCGGAGAGGGTGTTCATCCCTCCACTCTCTCTCACCAACGCCGCGTGCGCGTTGTCGGCTCCCGACTCCCAGTTCTTCTTGCCGTAGCGCTTGAACTCAAGGGAGATGCTGCCCCTGTCAGCGAAGTCCTTGGGCAGGACCGACCAGGTGCACTTCGCCGAATCCCTGGTGCCCTGAGGACTTTTCGTCAGAGAGACCTCCGCGTCCGGGATGCTGGGCGTCGGGAGACGACCGCACGCGGGGAGCGTGGAGAACTTTCCGTCGTCCACCCAGAGCCCCATGGGGTTCTGCAGCAGGAACCCGCCGCCCGTGATCACGGCGAGGATCCCGGCCGCCGTCAGGAGCACGCCCCTCAGAGAGGTCGGCGATTCCTGCTCCCCGACGACCGTCGCGGGTGCCGGCACCGACGGGACCTCCACCGTCGGCCCCGTCCCGAGGCCCGGGGGCGGAGGCGAAGGCGGGGGGAGCACCGGCCCCGGTACCGGCGCCTGCTCCTGGGACGGAGCCCGGCCCGGCACTGACGGTCTCGCCGCCGGCCGGGGCGCGGGAACGGCCCGGAGCCGCTCGGCGACGGTGCGGGCGTCCGGCGGCCGGTCACGCGGATCCTTGGCCAGCAGCGCGTGCGCGAGTTCGTCGAGATCTTCGGGGACGTCCGGACGCACCCCACGCGGCCTCGGCGGATCGGTGAGAACGATCTCACGGATCAATGCGCGCAGGCTGTCCCCGTCGAACGGCGTCCGGCCGGTGAGCAGCGCGAACAGCAGCCCGCCCAGCGCGTACAGATCCGTCTGCGGGGTCGGCTCGTGCGCCTTCTCGAACTGCTCGGGCGCCATGTACGCGGGCGTCCCGAGGATCGCGCTGCCGGTCAGCTCCGTGACCTGGTCGGCGTATCGGGCGATTCCGAAGTC
The DNA here is from genome assembly GCF_040653175.1 of Actinomadura sp. NPDC048032. Classification (NCBI taxonomy): domain Bacteria; kingdom Bacillati; phylum Actinomycetota; class Actinomycetes; order Streptosporangiales; family Thermomonosporaceae; genus Actinomadura; species Actinomadura sp. NPDC048032. The sequence goes on along the minus strand of NZ_JBEZJP010000432.1, from coordinate 901 downwards.
CATGACGGTCACCCGGTCACCGGGGCGGACCATCACGTTGGCGGGCTTGACGTCGCGGTGCACCACCCCCTGCTGGTGAGCCGCGTGCAGCGCGTCGGCGATCTCCGCCGTCAGCCGCCTCGCCCGGTCGACCGGCAGGCCCTGCGGGTGGCGCTTCAGCAGCGCGGACAGATCCTCCCCGTCGAGGAGCTCCATCACCAGGAAGAGCAGCTGCCCGTCCTCGCCGGCGTCATGGACGACGACGATTCCCGGATGGCGGAGCCGGGCCATGATCTCCGCCTCCCGGCGGAACCGGCTGACCAGCCGGGCGTCCGCCCCCGCCGGCGCCGTGAGGATCTTGACCGCGACCGGGCGGCCGAGCCGCTCGTCCAGGCCGCGCCACACCTCGCCCATCCCGCCGCGTCCCAGCAGGGAGTCGAGCCGGTACCTGTCCGCCAGTCTCAGCCCGGCACGCACTGGCCCTCCCCCTGACCGTCCACGAACGTCAGATCATGCATACACCGCCGGGCGCCCCCTTTTCCAGAGATCATCTAGACCGCCGCATCCTTCCAGGAATTCGACGGACTCCGGTGTCCTCATAACGGCGGAACCGGGCGGCTTCCAGCCGTGGCGGCCGTTGACGAGATGCACTCGAACGAGTTCATGAATAACGCCCTCGAACGCGTCCGGAACACGCCACTCCTCAGGGGCGAGGCCGGTCGGCAATAACCCTGCGCCTTGCGCTGTCTGAGCATGAGCCGGGGATGGACACGCCTCGCTCGCGCGCCTGGCGCCTTTCGAGGCCCGCCGCCGCCCGTGCTTGCGTTCTTCCGCCGTAGCCGCACAGTCATCTACAGCCGAACCACACGGCTGGCTCGTCCGGACATCGACCGGACGAGGCGAACAGACGAGAAAAACAGGT
>NZ_JBEZJP010000431.1:0-6967 GCF_040653175.1 Actinomadura sp. NPDC048032 | reverse complement strand
CCGAAGCCCGCCCCGTGGGCGGCGAGGATCCGCTCCATCAGCGACATGATCACCTCCGACTGGCGGGTCATGTCGCCGGGCTTGTCGATCTCGCCGTCCGCGCCGAGCGCGATCTGCCCCGACACGTACAGCATCGGGCCCTGCGTCACGTACGCGGTGTGGGAGTAGGCCGGGTTCGGCGGGGCCGGGACGGTGTCGGGGTTGGCGAGCGTCAAGCGCATGGGCGGGGTCCTCCTGATGTGGTCGGTGAGAGCGACGAGGTCGTGGCCGCCGAGCCCGGCGGCGAGCGCGGCGTCCGTCCGGGCGCGGACGGTGGGCAGGACGCCCGCGGACGGGGAGCCGTCGAGGGCGAGGCCGAGGTCCTTGGCCGCCAGCGCGAGCGTGAAGCGCGGCGAGTCGCCGTCGGCGTGCTCCTTGAGGCGGCGGGCCTGGGGGCTGGTGCGCGCCAGCGCGTCCAGGGCGAGGCCCGGGTCGACGCCGAGCCGGTCGGCCAGGGCCAGCACCTCGCCGAGAACGGCGAAGTTCCCGACGAGCGCGCCGTTGACCACCAGCTTGAGCGCGGCCCCCGAGCCGGGCGGGCCGACGTGCCGGACGTCCCCGAGGGCGGCGAGGACGCCGGCGCAGCGGGCGAGGTCCTCCGGCCCGGCGCCCGCGAGGATCACGAGCTCGCCCGCCTCCGCCTGCGGGACGCTGCCGGAGACCGGCGCGTCGACGTACCCGATCCCCTCGGGGAGCCGGCTCCGGACGCGGTGGACGGCGTCGGGGCCGATCGTCGACATGTCGGCGATCACGGCGCCGGGCGGCAGGGCCGGGGCGGCGCCGTCCGGGCCGAACAGCACGTCATCGACGGCGGCCGCGTCGGTGAGCATCGTGACGACCAGCTCGCGGTCCCGCGCCGCCTCGGCGGGCGTGCCGCGGACGGCGGCGCCCGCCTCCGCGAGCGGGGCGGCCCGGGAGGGCGTGCGGTTCCAGACGGTCAGGTCGTGCCCGGCGGCGATGAGGCGCCGGGCCATCGGGACGCCCATGCGTCCCAGTCCGAGAAAGGCGATTCGTGTCATGGCGCGTCCGACGTTAGACGTCGCGCACTCATGTCACCAGCGAAGACTTCGCACGCCAGTCATGCGCGGCGCGCATGGCTCGCCCCGGGACGCGCCTCAGAAGGCGAAGGCGGCGGCGACGCCCGCCAGCAGGATGGCCAGACCGGTCGTGATCAGGATCGAGACCGGGTCGGCCGCGCCCGCCCCGGAGGGCAGGGCGCGCCGGGCGTGGAAGCTCCTGCGGGTGCGGCGCAGCATGAGCGCGGCCCCGCCGCACACGACCGCCGCGGCGAGGACCGTGCCCGGGGCCGAGGGGGCCAGGCGCACGCACAGCAGGCCCGCACCGATCAGGGCCAGGGTGGTGCGGGACCAGGCCAGCGCCGTCCGCTCCGGCTGCGCGCCGGGGTCCCGGAGCCTCACCGGGTGATCAGCAGCGCGATCAGCAGGACGATCGCGGCGCCCGCCAGCCCGTAGGAGATGACCGGGGCCAGCGCGGGCGGCGGCAGCGTCTCGGCGCGCCGCAGCGCGCGCTCGGTGCGCAGCCACCGGCGGAACGCCAGCGCCGCGACCAGGGCGCCGCCCGCGGCGAAGCCGACCGCGAGCACCTGTCGCAGCGGCGAATCGATCAGGTCGCCCGCCAGGGCGAGGCCGATGCCGCCCGCGATCAGCGCCAGAGCCGTGCGGATCCAGGCCAGGAACGTGCGCTCGTTGGCCATGGTGAAGCGCGGATCGGGGTCGTCGCCCTCGGCGAGCAGGCGGTCGGTCCACCTGCCGCCGGAGGAGGAGCCCGGAGGCGTCGTCGCGGTCATCGCCTTTCATATTAGGCGAAGAAAGTGAAAGCCCTAAAACGGGGGTGTGAATGGCAATTCCGACCGTCTATCCCGGAAAAGCCTGGTGGGACCGGGTCAGGCCGGCGGAGCGGGGTCCGGCCGGGGGGAAGCGCGCGGGGCGGGCACGGTGCGGCCGAAGCGGCGCGCCGAGGCGTCCTCCTGGGCCAGCCGGTGCAGGGACGCGAGGACCTGTTCGTAGAGGACGGTCGACACCAGCAGCGAATGGACGGTCCGGGCCCGCGGGGCGCCCTCCGCGACCCGTCCGATCTCGTGCTCGGCGACCTCGGCGGCGGCCTTCACGTAGGGGCGCAGGTCCTTGAGGGTGATCGGGAAGCCGAGGCGGCGCAGCGCCACGAACGCGTGCGCCAGCAGGTCGCGGGCGGGGGCGCGGTCGCCGACCTGCCAGCCGAGCTCGCGGACGATGGCGTCGACGTCCTCGCGGGCGGCCCGCCAGTGCGGGTCGTGCGGCGCGGCGAGGTGAGGGCCGACGGCGTGCTGGGCGGTGGCGAACAGCTCGTGCATGCCGACCCGGTCGTCCTCGACGGCCTCGATGACCTCCTGGATCGCCGAGATCGGCATGTCGCCCACCTCGCGCAGCGCGCTGATCAGCCGCAGCCGCTCCAGATGCCGCCCGTCGTACTCCGAGCGCGTGGCGCTGACCGTCGAGCCCTTCGGCAGCAGGCCCTCCCGGATGTAGAACTTGATCGTCTGGACCGTCAGCCCGCTGCGGTCGCTGAGCTCGGAGATCTGCACGTTGCACCCCCTTTACCGAAGGCAACGGTAGCGAGGTCGGGGGCGCGGAGACCGGCACACTCCCAGGTCCGTCCGGCTTGTGGCGGTTCGCCCCACGGCCGGATCAGGACGCGGTGCGGCGCATGCCTTCGGAGATCTTCTCGGCGGCGGCGACGACGGGCGCGGCGTGCAGGCGCCCGGGGGAGCGGGTGAGGCGTTCGAGGGGACCGGACACCGAGACCGCCGCGATCACCCGTCCGGCGGCGCCGCGGATGGGGGCCGAGACGGAGCCGACGCCCTGCTCCCGCTCGCCGACGCTCTGCGCCCACCCCCGGCGCCGCACCGACGCCAGCGTCGTGGCCTCGAACTTGGCGCCGCGCAGCCCGCGGTGCAGCCGGTCGGGCTCCTCCCACGCGAGCAGGATCTGCGCGGCGGACCCCGCCGTCATCGGCAGCGCCGCGCCGACCGGGATGGTGTCGCGCAGGCCGCTGGTGCGCTCGGCGGCGGCCACGCAGACCCGCACGTCCCCCTGACGGCGGAACAGCGACGCGCTCTCGCCGGTGTGGTCGCGCAGCTGGGCCAGGATGGGCTGCGCGATCGCGAGCAGGCGGTCCTCGCCCGCGGCGACCGCGAGCTCCGCCAGCCGCGGCCCGAGGATGAAGCGCCCCTGCGCGTCGCGGTGGACGAGGCGGTGGTGCTCCAGCGCGACGGCCAGCCGGTGGGCGGTGGGGCGGGCCAGCCCCGTCGTCTGGACGAGCTGGGCGAGCGAGGCCGGACCGGCCTCCAGCGCGTTCATCACGAGCACCGCTTTGTCAAGTACGCCGACTCCGCTAGAGTTGTCCATGCATTGATATTGCCGTCTCGTAATTTGAGATGCAAATCGAGGTGGCCGGGACCGCCCGGGCGACCGGGCCGGCGGCGCGCCGCCGGCCGGCACGACGACCAGCAGAGCCGACGATCAGCACAGGTGAGGTGGAGTGATGGGCCGAACACTGGCCGAGAAGGTGTACGACGCGCACGTCGTACGGCACGCCGAGGGCGAGCCCGACCTCCTCTACATCGACCTGCACCTGGTCCACGAGGTCACGAGCCCGCAGGCGTTCGACGGGCTGCGGATGGCGGGCCGCCAGGTCCGCCGCCCGGACCTGACGATCGCCACCGAGGACCACAACGTCCCGACCACGGACCTGCTCAAGCCGATCGCCGACCCGGTGTCGCGCACCCAGGTCGAGACGCTGCGCAAGAACTGCTCCGACTTCGGGATCCGGCTCCACCCGATGGGCGACGAGGGCCAGGGCATCGTGCACGTCATCGGCCCGCAGCTGGGCCTGACCCAGCCGGGGATGACCGTCGTGTGCGGCGACTCGCACACCTCCACCCACGGCGCGTTCGGCGCTCTCGCCTTCGGGATCGGCACCAGCGAGGTCGAGCACGTCCTCGCCACGCAGACGCTGCCGCAGATCCGCCCGAAGACGATGGCCGTCACGGTCGAGGGCGCGCTGCCCGAGGGCGTGACCGCCAAGGACCTGATCCTCGCGATCATCGCACGGATCGGCACCGGCGGCGGTCAGGGCCACATCGTCGAGTACCGGGGCGAGGCCGTCCGGTCGCTGTCGATGGAGGGCCGCATGACGGTCTGCAACATGTCCATCGAGGCCGGCGCCCGCGCCGGGATGATCGCCCCGGACGAGACGACCTTCGCCTACCTCAAGGACCGCCCGCACGCCCCGCGGGGCGAGGACTGGGACCGCGCCGTCGAGTACTGGACGTCCCTGCGCACCGACGACGACGCGGTCTTCGACCGGGAGGTCGTGATCGACGCCGCCGAGCTGACCCCGTTCGTCACGTGGGGGACGAACCCGGGCCAGGGCCTGCCGCTCGGCGAGTCCGTGCCCGACCCCGCGTCCTTCGACGACCCCGTCCAGCGCCAGTCCGCCGAGCGCGCCCTGGAGTACATGGGCCTGACCGCCGGGACGCCGCTGCGCGACATCGCGGTCGACACCGTCTTCGTCGGCTCCTGCACCAACGGCCGGATCGAGGACCTGCGCGCCGTCGCGGGCGTGCTGGAGGGCCGCAAGGTCGCCGACGGCGTCCGGATGCTGGTCGTCCCCGGCTCCATGAAGGTCAAGAAGCAGGCCGAGGAGGAGGGCCTGGACGCCGTCATCTCGGCCTCCGGCGCCGAGTGGCGCGAGGCCGGCTGCTCGATGTGCCTGGCGATGAACCCCGACAAGCTCGCGCCCGGCGAGCGCAGCGCCTCCACGTCCAACCGCAACTTCGAGGGCCGGCAGGGACCGGGCGGCCGCACCCACCTGGTGTCGCCCGCCGTCGCCGCCGCCACCGCCGTGACCGGGCATCTGGCCGCCCCCGCTGACCTCGGCGCAGCCGCCGGGGGGTCTGGGGGGTCGTCCCCCCAGAATGACGCCGACCTCTAAGGAAGCACGATGGAAGCGTTCACCACCTACACCGGGCGCGCGGTGCCGCTGCGCCGCAGCAACGTCGACACCGACCAGATCATCCCGGCCGTGTGGCTCAAGCAGGTCAGCCGCACCGGATTCGACAAGGGCCTGTTCTCGGCCTGGCGCGAGGACCCGGACTTCGTCCTGAACCAGCCGCGGTACCAGGGCGCGGGCATCCTGGTCGCCGGGCCCGACTTCGGCACCGGCTCGTCCCGCGAGCACGCCGTCTGGGCGCTGCAGCAGTACGGCTTCCGCGTCGTGATCGCGTCGCGCTTCGGCGACATCTTCCGCAACAACTCCACGAAGATGGGCCTGCTGCCGGTCGTCCTCACGGGCGAGCAGGTCGAGGCGCTGCAGAGCGCGGTCGAGAAGGACCCCGCCCTGGAGATCACCGTCGACCTGGGCGAGCGCGAGGTCCGCTGGGGCGCCGAGACCGCGACGTTCGAGATCGACGACTACACCCGCTGGCGGCTGATGGAGGGCCTGGACGACATCGGCCTCACGCTGCGCCACGCCGACGCCATCGCCGAGTTCGAGGCGGCCCGCACCGCCCTGCTCCCCACCACGGTGTAGCCCGTCCGAGATCCGCGACACGCCGCCCGTGGCGCCAGATACCTGGAAGTATCCGGCGTCACGGGCGCGCCCGAACGTACCCCGGGCGAGACGGTCGGCGCGGACGCGGGGAGAATCTCCCTGGTGTGCAACGACCGCCGACCGTTGGGGGACTCCAAGTGAGCACGGCCCCGTGGACCGGGCCAGAGTGGGACGATCCGACGTTGACGCAGCTCGCACGACAGTTGCGTGACGCTCATCGCGCCGTGGCGCCGCTCCCGCCACAGGACCGGCAGCGGCTCATCCGGCACCTTCTGGCGATCACCGATCTGGCGAAACGGGACGCCGAACTGGCCGCCCGCAGGCTGGACGCGTTCCTCGCCGATTTCCAAGAGGGGCCCGACGTCGGTTAGCGTGCGCAGTGGCCGGATCCGGTCCGGTCACCGGGCGAGACGGGGGCGAGACCGACAAAAACGCCAGCGACACGCCATCGTTTGCGTGAAGGTGATTGTGTCCATGGTGAGGGTCCCTTAGTTTCGTTCGGGCAAGGGGGGAACTAGAGGAGTAACCCATGAACAAGCGTGAGCTGGTCGACGCCATCTCTGACCGGCTGGGCAGCAAGAAGGCCGCAGCCGAGGCGGTCGACGCCATCCTGGAGGCGATCCAGAACGCGGTCGCCAAGGGCGACAAGGTCGCGATCACCGGGTTCGGTTCGTTCGAGAAGGCCGACCGGCCTGCCCGCACGGCCCGCAACCCCGCAACGGGCAAGACCATCGAGGTTCCCGCGACGTCCGTGCCGAAGTTCAAGGCGGGCGCCGACTTCAAGAACCTGGTGGCCGGCAAGAAGTAGTGCCTCACCGCGTCAGCGCCCGGGACCGCATGGTTCCGGGCGCTGCCGCGTTTCCGGGCTCGTCCGGGCCGCGCTCGTCCGGCCGCGCTCGTCCGGGACAGCCTGCTCAGGCGGGCGGTGCGGGAAGCGGGAAGGTCGACAGCGTCACCACCGAGATCCGCTCGCCGTCCAGCGCGAGGTTCACCCGCTGGCCGAAGCGCAGCAGCCGCAGGCCGCCCGCCGCGAACGCCTCGGCGTCGAAGGGCAGTTCCGTCCCGTCGTCGAGGAGCACGCTCCCCGAGCGGGTCTGCGCGTCGAACGCCTTCACCGTCCCCTGCATGCCCCCGACTCTAGGCCAACGAGGGCAGCCGGGAGGCGACGGCCGTGGTGCGGGGACCGGCGCCGAGCGCGAGCGCCGCGCGGAGGTCGTCCGGGGGTGCAGGTGCCCGACCGTGCTCACCTCGATGTCGGGCGGCTGGTGCCCGGCGAACTCGGTGAGCAGGGCGCGGCGTTCCCGCAGGCGGCGCGCGG
>NZ_JBEZJP010000430.1:0-7018 GCF_040653175.1 Actinomadura sp. NPDC048032 | reverse complement strand
TTCTCGTAGTCGAAGGGTCGGCCGTTGACGGAACGGCTCGGCGCGGGTTCCCCCTGCCTCTGGAGACTGTTCTGGACGAGAAGGTAGGTCAGGCCGAGCAGCACGATGCCCGCGCCGAGGAACAGGCCCGTGTAGAGGATGGTCAGCCGCAGGCGGATCGTCGGCCGCAGCCGGCCGGCGAACCCCGCGGTGCTCGCGGCGCTCATGGGATCCGGTACCCCACTCCCGGGACGGTCTCGATGACCGGGGGATCGCCGAGCTTGCGGCGCAGCTTCATCAGCGTCACCCGGACGGTGTTGGTGAACGGGTCGGTGTGCTCGTCCCACACCTTCTCCAGCAGCCGCTCGGCGGACACGATCGTCCCGTCGGCGCGCAGCAGCTCGGCCAGCAGCCCGAACTCCTTGCGCGCCAGGTGGACGTACCGGCCGTCGCGGTACACCTCCTGGCGGGACGGGTCGACCCGGATGCCGGCGCGCTCCAGCGCCGGCGGGGCCGCCGGGCGGGCCCGCCGGCCGAGCGCGAGGATCCGCGCCACCAGCTCCTCGAACGCGAACGGCTTGGTGAGGTAGTCGTCGGCGCCGATGCGCAGCCCGTCGACCCGGGCCGGGACGGTGACGGCGGCGGTGAGCATCAGCACCCGCACGAGCGCGCCGGACTCCACCACCGCGCGGCACACGTCGTCGCCGTGCACGACCGGCAGGTCCCGGTCGAGGACGAGCACGTCGTAGTCGTGCACGCCGAGCCGCTCCAGCGCGGCGTCCCCGTCGTAGACCACGTCCACGGCGAGGGCCTCCGCCCGCAGCCCCTCGGCGATCGAGTCGGCGAGCATCCGCTCGTCCTCGGCGATCAGTACCCGCACGTCCGCCACCCCTGCCGCTCCTTCGGACCCGCCCCCCGGCGCGTCCCGCCGCCCCAGCTTCGGGCAGCGGGCGTAACGCCGGCATAACGCGATCCGGTTACGCCGGGGTTACCGGCCGGGGGCTGGACTTGCGGTCGCCGCCGGCGCACCGCCCGGCGGAGACGACGAGGAGACGACCCGATGCGACGACGTACGCTCGCCGCGCTGGCGCTCGCCCCCGCCCTGGCCATCGGCGCGCAGGGCTGCGGGGGCGGGGACGGCGGGGGCGGCACCGCCAAGGCCGCAAGCGACGACCAGAAGATGCGCGAGTTCGCCCGGTGCATGCGCGCCAACGGGGTGGACATGCCCGACCCGAAGAACGGACGGATCGAGATCCGGGCGTCCGCCAGGCCGGGCGCGCCCCGCAAGGGCGGCGGGCCGGAGACCGACGGCAGGATCCAGGCGGCGCAGAAGAAGTGCGCGCACCTGATGCCGAACGGCGGCAAGCCGCCCAAGCCGAAGCCCGAGGAACTGGCGAAGATGCGCGCGTTCGCCAAGTGCATGCGCGACAACGGCGTCGGCGCGTTCCCCGACCCCGAGCCGGACGGCGGCATCAAGATCCAGGCCGGGAAGGGCACGGGGGTGGACCCCGAGAGCCAGAAGTTCAAGAACGCGCAGAAGGTCTGCGCCAAGTTCTCGCCCGACGGCGGCAAGGGACCCGTGACGAGCCGGGGCGGCGACTAGTGGCCAGGACGCGCACCATCGTCCTCGGCGCGGCCGGGGCGGTCGTGGCCGGCGGCGCGGGGCTCGCGACGGTCGGCCTCGGCGGCGGCGGCGACACCGCCGCCGCCCGCAGCGCCCTCCCGCCCGCGACGGCGGCGATCGAGCGCACCACGCTCACCGAGACGCAGGACGTGGACGGCACGCTCGGCTACGGCGGGACCCGCACCGTCGCCGGCGCCGGGCGCGGGACCCTCACGTGGCTGGCGGGTCCCGGCTCGGTCGTCTCCAGGGGCAGGGCGGTGTACCGGGTCGACGACAGGCCGGTGCCGCTGCTGTACGGCAGGCTGCCGCTGTACAGGACGCTCGCCGAGGGGACGAAGGGCTCCGACGTCCTGCAGCTCGAACGGAACCTGCGGGCACTCGGCTACACCGGGTTCACCGTCGACAGGACCTACGACGCCGCCACCGCGGCGGCCGTGCGGCGCTGGCAGGACGCCCTCGGCGTCGGCGAGACCGGCCGGGTCGCCCCCGGCGCGGCCGTCGTCGCGTCCGGCCGGATCCGGATCGCCGAGCGCAAGGCGAACGTCGGCGACCGCGTCGGCGGGCCCGTCCTCACCTACACCGGCACGACCCGGGTCGTGTCCGTCGACCTGGACGTCGAGTACCAGCGGCTCGCGAGGAAGGGCGCGGAAGTGGAGATCGAACTGCCGTCCGGAGACACCGTCACGGGGCGGATCTCCTCGGTCGGGAAGGTCGCCAAGGAGGGGGCGCAGGACCAGCCGACCACCGTGGAGGTCGAGATCGCGGTCGCCGGCCGCGCGAAGCTCGGCTCCTACGACAAGGCGCCCGTCGAGGTGCACCTCACCGCGAACCGGCATCCCGGCGTCCTCGCCGTGCCGGTCGGCGCGCTGATCGCCCGGGGCGACGGCGGCTACGCCGTCCAGGTCGTCCAGGACGGGCGGGTCCGGACGGTGCCCGTCGAGACCGGGGTGTTCGCCGGGGGCCGGGTCGAGATCTCCGGACCGGGCCTCGCGGAGGCCATGAAGGTCGGGGTGCCGGCATGAGCCCGGTCGTGGAGCTCAGGGAGGTCACCAAGACCTATCCGGGCGGGGTCACCGCGCTCGACGCGGTGTCGCTGACCGTCGCGGAGCGCGAGCTCCTCGCGATCGTCGGGCCGTCCGGATCGGGGAAGTCGACGATGCTGCACCTGCTCGGCACGCTCGACCGGCCGAGCACCGGCACCGTCCTCGTCGAGGGCGGGGACGTGTCGCGGCTCACGGACCGGCGCCTGTCCGCGCTGCGCGCCCGGCGGATCGGCTTCGTGTTCCAGCAGTTCCACCTCGCCGCCGGCGTGAGCGCGCTCGACAACGTCGCCGACGGGCTCCTGTACGCGGGCGTTCCGCAGCCGCAGCGGCGCCGCCGGGCCCGCCACGCGCTGGAGCGCGTCGGGCTCGGCCACCGGCTCGGCCACCGGCCGCACCAGCTGTCGGGCGGCGAGAGGCAGCGGGTCGCGATCGCCCGCGCCGTGGTGGGGGAACCCGCGCTGCTGCTGGCCGACGAGCCGACCGGCGCCCTGGACTCGGCGTCGGGCGCGGGCGTCCTGGACCTGCTGCGCGAGCTGTCCGGCGGCGGCACCACCGTCGTCCTGATCACGCACGACCGGGACATCGCGGCGCTGCTGCCCCGGCAGGTGCGGATGCGCGACGGCAGGATCGTGCACGACGACGCACGGGTGGGGGCGCCGTGAGCGGGAGGACCGCCTCCGGGGACGCCCCGGCGAGGCTCGGCCCCGGCGACGTGCTGCGCGTCGGCGCCGCCGGCCTCCGGTCCCGGCCGACGCGGGTGTTCCTGTCCGCCCTCGGCATCGCGATCGGCATCGCCGCGATGATCGGCGTGGTCGGCATCTCGACGTCCAGCCGGGCGCAGCTGCAGGCCACCCTCGACCGGCTCGGCACGAACCTGCTCACGGTCGGCCCCGGCCGCGACCTGTTCGGCGGGGACGCCGCGCTGCCCGAGGAGTCGGTCGGCATGGTGGCGCGGATGCCGGACGTGCGGTCGGCGTCGGCGACGGCGAAGCTGGAGGACACCTCCGTCTACCGCAACGACCACATCCCGGAGGGGGAGAGCGGCGGCATCAGCGTCCTGGCGGCCCGCCTCGACCTGCCGCGGACCGTCGGCCTCACCATGGCCGCCGGCACCTGGCTCAACGCGGGCACGGCGCAGTACCCCGCCGTCGTCCTCGGGTCGGCGGCGGCCGACCGGCTCGGCGTCTCGACGCCGAACACGCAGGTGTGGCTCGGCTCCCAGTGGTTCACCGTCGTCGGCGTCCTGGAACCGAACGGGCTGGCGCCGGAGCTGGACTCGGCCGCGCTCGTCGGCTGGGACGCCGCCGCGTCCCGCCTCGGCTTCGACGGCCACCCGACCACCGTCTACACGCGGGCCCGCAAGGACGCCGTGGCGAAGGTGCGGGACCTGCTCGCGGCGACCGCGAACCCGCAGGCCCCGAACGAGGTCGAGGTCAGCCGGCCCTCGGACGCGCTGGCCGCGCAGCAGGCCGGCGACCGGGCGTTCACCGGGCTGCTCCTCGGCCTCGGCGGCGTCGCGCTGCTGGTCGGCGGCGTCGGCGTCGCCAACACGATGGTGATCTCCGTGCTGGAGCGCCGCGCCGAGATCGGCCTGCGCCGCAGCCTCGGCGCGACCCGGGGCCAGATCCGGCTCCAGTTCCTCGCCGAGTCGCAGATGCTGGCCGTGCTGGGCGGCGTGGGGGGCGTGGCCGCGGGCATCGTGGTCACCGCCGTCTTCGCCGTGACGCAGGGCTGGCCGACCGTCGTCCCAGTGTGGGCGATGGCCGGCGGCATCCTCGCCACCCTCGTCATCGGCGGCGTCGCGGGCCTCTACCCGGCCCTACGCGCGGCCCGCCTGGCCCCCACGGAAGCACTGGCGGCCCCGTGACCACGACGTGCCACGGGGCCGCTGCCCCTGAGAAATCAGCGCACGCCGTAGAGGTGCTCCAGGGCGAGCTGGTCGAGGTGCTCGAAGGCGGTGCGGCGGGCACCGAGGGCCTCGGCGTCGGCGGTGGCGTCGCGGACGGAGCGCCAGTCCTCGCCGTCGGCCAGCGTGGGCTGGGCGAGCTCGTCCAGCTTGGCCTCGCGCAGGGCGTCCTGGACGTCGGGGTCGGCGCGGAACGCGCGGACCTTCTCGCGCAGGATCAGCCAGTTGCGCATGCACGCGGCCGCCGACTCCCACACGCCTCGGTCGTCCTCGGTGCGCGGCGGCTTGAAGTCGAAGTGGACCGGGCCGTCGTAGTCGCTCTGGTCGATCAGGTCGACGACCCAGAACGCGCCGCGCGCGTTCCCGGCGCCGAACCGCAGGTCCTGGTCGTAGCGGGGGCCGTGCTGCCCGTTGAGGTCGATGTGGAACAGCTTGCCCTGCCACAGCGCCTGGGCCAGGCCGTGCGCGTAGTTCAGCCCGGCCATCTCCTCGTGCCCGACCTCGGGGTTCAGGCCGACGGTGTCGGGGCGCTCCAGGGTCTGGATGAACGCGAGCGCGTGGCCGATCGTGGGGAGCAGGATGTCGCCGCGCGGCTCGTTCGGCTTCGGCTCGATCGCGAAGCGCAGGTCGTAGCCCTGGTCGGCGACGTAGGCGCCGAGGACGTCGAACGCCTCCTTGTAGCGGTCCAGTGCGGCCCGGACGTCCTTGGCGGCCCCGGACTCGGCGCCCTCCCGCCCGCCCCAGCAGACATAGGTCCGGGCGCCCAGCTCGGCGGCCAGGTCCAGGTTGTCCATGACCTTGCGCAGCGCGAAGCGGCGGACGTCGCGGTCGTTGGCGGTGAACGCGCCGTCCTTGAAGATCGGGTGGCCGAACAGGTTCGTGGTGGCGGTGGTGACGACCAGGCCGGTCTCGTCGAGGGCCTTGCGGAACGCGTCGATCGCGCCCTGCCGCTCGGCGGGCGAGGCGTCGAAGTCGAACACGTCGTTGTCGTGGAAGTTCACGCCGTAGGCGCCGATCTCGGCCAGCTCGCGGACGGCGCGGTCGGCGGGCATCGGCGGCCGGGTGCCGGGGCCGAACACGTCGACGCCCTGCCAGCCGACGGTCCAGACGCCGAACGAGAAGCGGTCCTCGGGCGTGGGCGTGTAGTCGCTCATGGGGTTCTCTCCCTCAGATCTGCGGGGCGGTGTCGCGCAGCGCCGCGTAGCGTGCGCGGACCCCGGCGTCGGTGCGGTCGGCGGTGTGCTCGGTCGCGGGCGGCGCCGGCCAGGCGGGCGGCCGGGGCGTCCCGGCCAGCGCCCAGGCCGCCTGGCGTGCGGCGCCGAGCGCGACGTACTCGGCGGGCTCGGGGACGGTCACCGGCGTCCCGAAGATCGCGGGGGCGAGGACGCGGACGGCCTCGGCGCGGGCGCCGCCCCCGATCAGCAGGACGCGGCGCGGCTGGACGCCCTGCGCGGCGAGGTGGTCGACGGCGTCGGCGAGCGAGCACAGCAGCGCCTCCACGGCGGCCCGCGCGAGGTTCTCCCGCGTAGCGTTGGCGGTGGTGAGCCCCGCGAGCACGCCGCTGGCGTCCGGCCGGTCGGGGGTGCGCTCGCCGTCCAGGTAGGGGAGCAGCGTCAGGCCGCCCGCGCCGGGCTCGGCGGCGAGAGCCAGCGCGGACAGGTCCTCCAGCGAGGCCCCGGTCATCGCGGCGGCGGCCGACAGGATCCGTGCGGCGTTCAGCGTGCAGACCAGGGGCAGGTACCGGCCGGTGGCGTCGGCGAACCCGGCGACCAGCCCGGAGGCGTCGGCCGCGGGCTCCGCGGCGACCGCGAACGCCGTGCCGGAGGTGCCGATCGACACGACGACGTCGCCGGGCTCCAGCCCGAGCCCGAGCGCGGCGCCCATGTTGTCGCCGGTGCCGGGGCCGAGCGCCGCGCCCCAGGCCGTCTCGCCGACGCGCTCGCCGGGGGCGGCGACGCGGGGCGTCCGGGCCTCGTGCCCGAGCGCCGCGCGCAGCAGGTCCGGCAGGTACGCGCCGGTCGCGGGGGACCAGTAGCCGGTCCCGGACGCGTCCCCCCGGTCGGTCACCGGCTCGGACGCGCCGAGCCGCAGCGTCAGCCAGTCGTGCGGGAGCATGACCTGCTCGGTGCGGCGCGCGTGGCCGGGCTCGTGCTCGGCCATCCAGCGCAGCTTGGTCACCGTGAACGACGCGAGCGGCACGCTGCCGGTCCGCTCCGCCCAGGCCTTCGCGCCGCCGAGCTCCTCGACGAGGGCGCGGGCCTGCGGCGCCGAGCGCGTGTCGTTCCAGAGCAGGGCGGGCCGGACGGGCTCGCCGGCGCCGTCGAGCGCGACCATGCCGTGCTGCTGCGCTGCGACCGCCACCGCGTCGGCGCGTTCGAGCAGTTCCCTGACCTGGCCCAGCGCGCGCCACCAGTGGTCGGGGTGGCATTCGGTCCCGTCCGGATGCGGGGCGGAGGCGGCCGCGAC
>NZ_JBEZJP010000429.1:0-7036 GCF_040653175.1 Actinomadura sp. NPDC048032 | reverse complement strand
GAGCCGATCGCGCCGCCGCCCGTCTCCTGCGCCGACCACAGCGCGTTCACCCGTCCGAGGTGCGAGTCGGGAGTGTGGGACTGGATCAGCCCGTACCGCAGGATCTCCTCGATCGACTGGACGAACCCGTACACGAACAGGATCGCGACGGCGAGCGCCGGGTGACGGGCCAGACCGAGACACGCGAGCGCGGCGAAGCCGGAGACGGCCGCGACGAGCAGTGCCAGACCGGGTGCCCTGGCCTGCCCGACCCAGCCGCTCGTCAGGGACGCCAGCACCGCGCCGCACGCGGGCGCCGCGAACAGCAGCCCGACCGTGGTCGCGCCTCCGTCCAGGCTCCGGGTCGCGAACGCCGGCATCAGGACGGGGATGCCGCCCGCGACCATGAACAGCAGGCCGAGGAGCATCAGCGAGCCGACGACCCGATGCGAGGCGACGAAGCGGAACCCGTCCCAGACGGCCTTCAGCGGGTTGGCGTCCGCCTGCTCCTGCGCGGCGGGCTGGAGTCGCGGCAGCCCGGTCAGCAGCGCGAGCGTGCCGAGCGTCCCCGCGGCCGCGGCCGCGTAGTTCCAGCCCACGCCGAACGCCGACACCACGAGCCCGCCGAGCGCGGGAGACGCCATCGACCCGAGCCGGACGGTCAGCGCGTTGAGCGCCCCCGCCGCGACGAGCTTGTCGGGCGCGACCAGCGCGGGCGTCGCGGCCAGCAGCGCGGTGATGCTGACGCCGGTCATCAGCCCGTCCCATGCCGCCAGCGCGTACAGGGCCGCCAGCGAGGGGGAGGGCAGGAACGCGTTGAGCGCCAGCAGGACGAACCCGATCCCGGCCGCCGCGCGCGCCCGCAGCATCAGGCGCCGCCGGTCGTGCCGGTCGGCCAGGACCCCGCCCCACAGGAACCCGGCGAGGAGCGCGAACCCCTCGGCGGCCGAGACCCCGCCCACGTGCACGGTAGACCCGGTGAGGTCGTACACCTGCACCGGGAGGGCCACGGCCAGCATGCCGATCCCGAAGACCGAGACGGTGCGGGCGATGAACACGTTGCGGAACGGCCTGCTGTCGCGCAGCGGCCCGACGTCGATGACCAGTCGCCGGAGCATCCTCGGGCTTCTCCTCTGCCGATCGAGTGACTAAGGTTAGCCTAGCCTTAGTTGATCGTGAGGAAAGAGGAGCCGTGCAGCGGACGCTGATGAACGGGAAGATCCACCGGGCGACCGTCACCCAGGCGGACCTGCACTACGTGGGCTCGCTGACGATCGACGCCGACCTGATGGCCGCGGCCGACATCGTGGAGGGCGAGCAGGTCCACCTCGTCGACATCGACAACGGCGCCCGCCTGGTCACCTACGCCATCACCGGCGAGGCCGGCAGCGGGGTCATCGGAGTCAACGGCGCGGCGGCCCGCCTCGTCCAGCCCGGCGACATGGTGATCATCATCACCTACGCCGGCGTGGAGGACCCCTCCCGGCACGAGCCCCGCGTCGTCCATGTCGACGCCGCGAACCGCGTCGTCGCCCTCGGCTCCGACCCGTCCGAGCCGGTCCCCGGCGCCCCCGCCCAGCTCGCCGGACGGTGACCGTGGACGGCCTCACCCCCTGGCCCGCCGACCTCGAAGCCCGCTACACGGCCGAGGGCTACTGGACCGACCGCCTCCTCGGCGACGTCCTGCGCGGCGACCCGTCCGCCACCGCCCTCGTCGCAGGCGACGACCGCCTCACCTACGCCGACCTGGACGCCCGTGCCGCCCGCACCGCCGCCGGCCTCCTCGCCCTCGGCCTCCGCCGCGGCGACCGCGTGGTCGTCCAGCTCCCGAACACCGCGGGCTTCGTCGTCGCGTTCCTCGCCCTCGTCCGCATCGGCGCCGCGCCCGTGCTGGCGCTCCCCGCGCACCGCGAGAGCGAGATCCGCTACCTCTGCGAGCTCTCCGAGGCCCGCGCCTACGTCTGCGCCGACCGCGACGGCGACTTCGACTACCGCGAGCTGGCGCGAACGCTCCCCGTGGAGCACGTCGTCGTCGAGGGCGACGCCGAGGAGTTCACCCCTCTGGCCTCCGTCGACGCCGATCCGGTGGCGGCCCCCGTCCCCGATCCGTCCGACGTGGGCGTCTTCCTCCTTTCGGGCGGCACCACCGGCCTCCCGAAACTGATCCCCCGGACGCACCGCGACTACGTCTACAACCTGGAGGCCAGCGCCGACCTGTGCGGCTTCGACAGCGGCACCGTCTACCTGGTCGTCCTCCCGGCCGCGCACAACTTCGCCCTGGCCTGCCCCGGAATCCTCGGCGTCTTCGCCACGGGCGGCACGGTCGTCCTGTCGCCCTCCGGGTCCCCGGACGAGGCGTTCCCTCTCATCGAGCGCGAGCGCGCCACCGTCTGCGCGGTCGTCCCCCCGATCGCCCTCCTCTGGCTGGACGCCGTGACCTGGTCGGACGAGGACGTCTCGTCCCTGCGCCTGCTCCAGGTGGGCGGCGCCAAGCTCGCCGCGGAGCGCGCCGCCGAGATCCCGGACGCCCTGGGCTGCCAGGTCCAGCAGGTCTTCGGCATGGCCGAGGGCCTCCTCAACTACACCCGCCTGGACGACCCGCGCGACCTGATCGAACGGACGCAGGGCCGCCCCCTCTCCCCGGCCGACGAGATCCGCGTCGTGGACGAGGACGGCAAGCGGGTGGCTCCGGGCGAAGTGGGCGAACTCCTCACCCGGGGCCCGTACACCCTGCGCGGCTACTACCGCGCCCCGGAGCACAACGCCCGCTCCTTCACCCCGGACGGCTTCTACCGCACGGGCGACCTGGTCAGAGAGCTGCCCTCCGGGCACCTCATCGTCGAAGGCCGTGAGAAGGACCAGATCAACCGGGGCGGCGACAAGGTCTCCGCCGAGGAGCTGGAGAGCCACCTCCTGGCCCACCCGGCGGTCCACGACGCGGCCGTGGTCGGCGTCCCCGACCCGGTCATGGGAGAGCGCACCTGCGCCTTCCTGATCATCAGGGAGGGGGAGAGGGCGCCCGGCCTGCGCGAGGTGAAGGACTTCCTCCGCGTGCGGGGCGTCGCCGCCTACAAGCACCCCGACCGCCTGGAGACGGCCGCCGTGTTCCCCCGGACGCCGGTCGGCAAGATCAGCAAGAAGGCGCTCGCCGCCCGCCTCCGATGAGACCGCCACCGGTTCGCCGCCCGGCGTTCACCTTTTCCGGTGAACACCGCCGGAGGTCTCGGCATCCTAATAGACAATTATGTCTATTAGACTTGGGAGACGTCTGTGGCACCCGATCCGCTGGGACCCGGTGATCCGACGAGGCTCGGCGACTACCTCCTCGCGGGGCGTCTCGGCGCCGGCGGCCAGGGCGTCGTGTACGAGGCGTACGGGCCGGACGGCGCGCGGGTCGCGGTCAAGACGCTCCACGGCGACTACTCCGCACGGCACCGCGACCTGTTCGTCCGCGAGGTCGAGGCGGTGCGGCGCGTCGCGCAGTTCTGCACGGCGCGCGTCCTCGCCGTCGACCTGGACAACGCCGTCCCCTACGTCGTCAGCGAGTACGTCGCGGGCCCGACCCTCCAGCAGGCGGTCGACGAGGACGGCCCCTACAAGCCCGACGACCTCTACAGGCTGGCGGTCGGGATCGCGACCGCGCTGACCACCGTGCACCGGGCGGGCGTCGTCCACCGCGACCTGAAACCCGCCAACGTGCTTCTGGGACCGGACGGCCCCCGCGTCATCGACTTCGGCATCGCCCGCACCGAGGACATGTCCCAGAGCGCGACCGGAATGAAGGGGACGCCCCGGTACATGGCGCCCGAGGTGTTCCAGGGGAAGAGTCCCGGGCCCGCCGTCGACGTCTGGGCCTGGGGCGCCACGATCCTGTTCGCGGCGTCCGGCCGCACCCCGTTCAGCGGCGAGTCCCTGCCCAAGCTGATGCACTCCGTGCTGACCACCGAACCGGACACCGCGGCGGTCCCCGAGCGCCTGCGGCCCATGGTCGAGGCCGCGTTGGCCAAGGACCCGGAACGGCGTCCCGACGCCCCGGGCCTGCTGCTCGACCTGCTCGGCGGGCGCCCCGACGCGGACCTCCTGGAGCAGGGCGAGCGGGAGGCCCGCGCCGTCCGCATGCCCAAGGCCGCGTCTCCGCCGCTGGGCGAGCGCGCCGAAGAGGTGATGCGGAGCCTCGGCCCGGAGGCGCAGCAGGCCGTCCCGCAGATCCTGCTGCGGATGGCGGCGGCCGAAGACGACCTCGTCCGCCCGGCGGCCCGCGCCGAGTTCAGCGACGGCCGCACGCCGGAGCCGGTCATCGACGCCGTCCTTTCGGCGTTCACCCAGGCGGGGCTGCTCGCCTGGGACGGGCAGCGCGTCACCCTCGCCTCCCCGGCGCTGCTGCGCGCATGGCCGCGGCTGCGCGACTGGGCCGCCGCCGAACGGCCGGGCCTGGAGGTCCACCAGGAACTCGCCGAGGGAGCGCGGCTGTGGGACGCGCACGGACGCAAGTCCGGCGACGTCCTCCAGGGGACCCGGCTCGAACGCGCGATGACCTGGGCCGTCGGCGGCGGCCGCGCCCTGCGCCCGAACACGCTGGAGCAGGCTTTCCTGGACGCCGGGCGCGCGTCCGTCCGCCGCCGCTCCACGCTGCGGACGGCGGTCTCCGGCGTCCTCGCCGTCCTGCTGCTGGCGACGCTCGTCGCGGGCGTGGTCGTCTTCCAGCAGAGCCGTACCGTCGCACGGCAGCGCGACGACGCGGAGGCCCGCCGCCTCGCGGCCGTGGCGATGGCCACCCGCAAGAGCGCCCCGAGGACCGCCCGCCGCCTGGCCGTCGCCGCCGGCGCCCTCTCCAACACCAAGGAGACCAGGGAGGCGCTGGTCGCTCTTCGCTACCAGTGGGAGAGCGACGTCTTCATCCCGCCCGGCGTGAGCGCCACGACCCGGCGCCAGCCGTCGCCGGGCGGCCGCGTCCTCGCCGTCGTGGACGGCGGAAAGGCCAGTGTCTGGAACATCGACACCCACGCCAGACTGCACGCCTTCACCATCACCGGCGCCGACACCCTCGATCTCGTCGTCACCGACGACGCGCGCACCATGATCACCTGGGCGGGCGACGGGACGGCCCGCGTCTGGGACACCACGTCCGGCAAGGAACGCGGCAGGCTCCCCGTCGGCCGGGCCGGCACCGACGCGAAGATCTTCGACGGGATCGACCTGAGCCCGTCCGGGCACCTCCTGCTCGCCGGCAACCGCGACGCCCGCACCGTCTGGGACCTGCGGACCCTCCGGCAGGTCCCGCTGAGCTGGACGCGCCCGAAGGACGGCGCCGAGATCCTCACGGCCGACGCGGGCGACCAGCTCGTCGCGGGCGTCACGCCGCAGGGCGCGG
This sequence comes from Actinomadura sp. NPDC048032, assembly GCF_040653175.1. NCBI lineage: Bacteria > Bacillati > Actinomycetota > Actinomycetes > Streptosporangiales > Thermomonosporaceae > Actinomadura > Actinomadura sp. NPDC048032. The sequence goes on along the minus strand of NZ_JBEZJP010000429.1, from coordinate 1,686 downwards.
TGCACGTCGACCAACTCGCGGCCAAGGCGACGATCGCGCTGCCTCGCCTCAACAGAGCGCTCAAGGGGAGATACGTCAGCGCGGCCAAACTGAGCCTGGACGGCTCGCTGCTCGCCGTTGCCGCCACCCCGGCCACGGGCAGGAAGGCAGACATCCTGCTCTGGAAGCTGGGCGCGGACGAGCAGTACCTGAGGCTCGGACCCGCGAACTCCTACTCCTCCCTGGCCTTCAGCGAGGACGGCGGCTACCTGGCGCAGGCCAGGACCATGTGGCGGATCAAGGGCGGCGGTGTCGCCCCGTCCGCACCCATGATCCGGTACGCGCCGAACGCGGACTGCGCCCTGGTCCGGATCGTGGAGAAGCGGGCGCTGCGCTGCATCGAACCGGCGACCGGCCAGGTCTCGTCTCTCGACATCAGCACCTTCCTGAGCACCCAGGTCGTCCAGGGAGGCAGCGTGGTCCAGAACGCGACCATCTCCGCGGACGCCTCGACCATGGCGTACCGCGGCGGAGGCTCGGTGCACTTCTGGGACGTCCGGCGCAGGCGTGCCGTCGACCGGGGGTTCAACCTCTCGTCCGACTACCTGTACTCCGGGAACGGCAACGACCTCGCCCTCAGCGCCGATGGGAGGCGACTCGCCGTCTACAAGAACGCCCGCACGGTCACCGTCACCGACGCCGAGAAGTTCGCGAAGCTCGGCGATGTGACGCTGCCCCAGCCCGCCGACAGGATCCAGGCCATGGCCATGTCCCCGGACGGCCGCGGCCTGGCCCTCCTGGTCCGCCGCGGCACTGCGGGAGAACTCCAGTTCTGGGACGCGAAGACGTTCCGGCTGATCCGCGCGCTGCCGTCCTCGGCCGACACCTTCGTCAAACGCATCGTCTTCCGCCCGGACGGCAAGGCCCTCATGACGGACGGCAAGTCCGGCATGATCGAGTACCCGTCCGGCCGCGTCCTGGCCAGAACCGAGGACACCTTCCTCAACACCCTTCTCACCATGAGCCGCGACGGCCGGACGATCGTGAGCGCCGAGGGAACCGAGGCGGACCAGAAAGTCCTCCTCACCGACGGCAGGACACTCCGTTCACGCGGCCTGATCCTGCGCGGCCACAAGAGCTACGTCACGACCGCCGCGATCTCCCCGGACGGCACCCTTCTCGCCACCGGCGACGAACTGGGCCAGATCCGCTTGTGGGAGATCGAATCCGGCCGCCCCTACGCCCTGCCCCTGACCGGCCACCAGACCGAGATCGGCGCCCTGGCCTTCTCCTCGGACGGCAGGACCCTCACGAGCGCCGCCGAAGCCGGCACCCTCCTCACCCACGACCTGGCCCCCGCCCTCACCAGGGCGGCCCTCTGCCAGAACACCAGCGGCGGCTTGACGAGAAAGGAATGGCACCAAGCCCTCCCCACCCTCGACTACCGCCCCACCTGCCCCCACTGAGGGCCAAATGATCAGGGGGCGGTGGCCGCACCGCCCCCTGATCGCTGGTCGCTCCCCTCAAGACGGTTCGGCATGTGCTGTTCCTGGAGCCGGACGTGCGGGTACGGAGTTGAAGCAGGTCTACCTCCCGACCCCACAACCAACCGATCTACGGGAGCGGAACATGGGCCTCATCCACATAGAGCTGTTCGCAACGCTCGACCTCGTTGCCCGGACGGGAGCCGTCCCGCCGTGTCGCGCC
>NZ_JBEZJP010000428.1:0-7143 GCF_040653175.1 Actinomadura sp. NPDC048032 | reverse complement strand
GGGTACGGAACCGCCTTGAGCAGCGCGGGCTTCAGAATGTCGTTGACCTCGGCGTAGGGGAGCACGTTGTCGAGCTGCCCGCACGCCGACTCGTACCCCAGGGTCGAGAGGTAGAAGGCCACGCGCAGCCCCGTCGGGGTGAGGGCCATGGTGACCTCGCCGGACCCGACGAACGCGGACGGGTTGTCGGTGCCCTGCGGCAGGCCCGCGCCGCCCGTCTGGCCTCTGCCGCAGTAGGCGCCGCCGGGCTGGCGGGCCTTGATCCTGCCGTCCAGCGGCTTCAGGCCCTGCCCGCTCGGGACGCGGAACAGGTCGGTCGGCCGGTAGGAGGCGCCGGTCCGCAGGTCGACGGTCGCCGCCTGGGACTGGTCCCAGCCCGTCCCGCGCTCGCCGCGCAGCTCGACCTTGTACCAGACCGACAGCAGCCGGTCGCCGCGCAGGAGGATCGCCGGCGTCACGACATCGGTGTAGGCGCCGCGGCCGATGTCCTTCAAGCCGTTGCGGGTCTTCGCCCAGCGCCGTTCGAGCGGCGCCCGCAGCGCCTGGTTGATCTTCCGGTTGAGCGCGGCGTCCCCGCCCGTGACGCGCACGACCCGGCCCTGCGCCTGGAACGTCATCCCGCCGCCGAGTTCCTGCCGCGGCTCGCTGAGCGCCACCAGCCGCGCGACGATCGGCTTGGGCGACTCCTGCGCCGTGGCGACGTAGACCGCCGCGCCGCCGCCCACGGCCACGGCCGCGGCGCCGCCCGCGACGGCTGCCGTGCCCTTCACGCCGAGCGTGCCGATGACGCCCTTGCCCGCCGCGCCCGCCGCTCCGGCTCCGCCCGTCCCCGCGGCTCCTCCCGACCCGGCGACCCCGGCGGCCCCGGCGGTGCCCGCGGCCCCGGCCGCGCCCGCCGAGGCGCCGCCCCCGCCGAGGCCGAGCGCGGTCAGGGGGAACAACACCGACAGCGCGGCGGCGGCGCCCGCGAGCGTGCGGATGCCGCGCCCCTCCCAGTCGGTCCCGTACGCGCCCGCCGCGACCGACTCCAGTTCGGAGACGAACGCGGCGGCGCCCGGCGGACGGTCCCACGGGTTCTTCGCCAGCCCGCGCTCGATCAGCGGGCGGAGCGGCCCGGGGACGTCCCCCACGGGGATCGGGGCCGTGAGGTGGCGGCCCATCAGCCCGGCCGGGTTCCCGGCGGTGTACGGGCGGTGTCCCGTCACGCACTCGTAGAACACGCACGCCGCCGCGTACACGTCGGTCGCGGGGGAGGCGGGCTCGTCCCGCCACTGCTCGGGGGCCATGTAGACCGGCGTCCCCGACCGCCCGGACGCGCCCGCGTCCACCGCGATGCCGAAGTCGATCAGCTTGCTCAGCCCGTCGCCGCGCACGATCACGTTCGCGGGCTTGTAGTCGCGGTGGACGATGCCGAGGCCGTGCGCGGCGGCGAGGCCCAGCAGCGAGCCCTTGAGCACCGCCAGGGCGGCCTCGGGCGCCAGCGGCCCCCGCTCGGCGAGCACCGACTTCAGCGGCGCCCCGTCCACCGCCTCCATGACGATGGCCGCGCCGTCCGGCGTCTCGACGAGACCGAACAGCTGGGCGACGTACGGGTTGCGCAGCCGGCTGAGCAGGTCGGCCTCGCCGCGGAACCGCTCGCGGAACTCCGCGTCACCGGCGAGGGCCGGCGCCAGGTACTTGATCGCCGCTGGACGCCCCGTCGCGTCGTGCCGTGCGAGCACGACGCGACCCTGGGCACCCTCGCCGAGAACGCGCATCTCGCTGTAGCCGGGAACCCGCCATCCGTCCATACCGCCCCCACACACCCGTCGTGGAAGGGGTTATATCGGATGTGGGCCTCAGGCGGCGACGGGTTCCGGCCGGGAGTCGCCCGCCGCCGGAGCCTGCGCCGGGGGCTCGGCCGGGGCGGGGACGGAGATGTCCGCGGTCGCGTGCAGCGGCGCGTACCGGGCGCCCGCCGCGATCAGCAGCGCCAGCACGACGACCACGCCGACGCCGACGCGCAGGGACGTCGCCTCCGACAGGAAGCCGACCACGACCGGCCCGAGCAGCAGGCCGCCGTAGCCCATCGCGCCGACCTGGGCGACGGCCGCGCCGGGACGGTCCGGAGCGGCGGAGCCCGCCAGCGAGATCGTCGTCGGGACGACCGTGCAGACCACGAGCCCGGTCAGGAAGAACCCGGCGATCGCCACCGCGGGGACCGGGGCCAGCACGACGACGGTCATGCCGGCGGCGGTCCCGAGGCCGGCCCCGACCAGCAGCCGGCGGGTGCCGACCCGCATCCGGACGCGGTCGCCGACGAGCCGCCCGAGCAGCATCGCCAGCTCGAACATCGGGTAGCCGGCCGCGGCGACGGCCTCGGTCGCGCCGAGCTCGTCGTGCAGCAGCAGCCCGCTCCAGTCGGCGATCGACCCCTCGGTCATGAAGGCGATGAACGCGAGGACGCCGATCAGGTAGACGGCGGGGGGCATCCGGCGCGCCCCGCGTCCCGTCCCGGACGCGGCGGGCGCGGCGGGGTCGGGCAGGTAGGTGCGGCCGAGCGCGAGCCCGGCGGGCACCGACAGCACCGCGGTGACCAGCACGGTCTCGGTGAACCCGAAACCGGCGGCGGCGGTCGCGACGCCGAACAGGCCGCCGCTCATCGCGCCGACGCACCAGCCGGCGTGCATGCCGCTCATGACGGACCGGCGGTACGCCTGCTCGACGACGCTGCCCTGTGCGTTCATCGCGATGTCGGTGATCCCGAACGTCATGCCGAACAGCGCGACGGCGCCGAGGAGCACGCCGTAGGTGGGGGCGAGCGCCACCGCCGCGTACGACAGGCCCGTCAGCGGCAGGGCGATCCGCAGGACGGCGCGGCTGCCGGCCCGCGCCATCACGCCGCGCAGCGCCTGCATGGCCGCGATCGCGCCGAGCCCCCAGACGAGGACGACGATGCCGATCTCGCCCTCGTTCGTCCCGAACTTGCCGGCCAGCGCGGGCATGCGCGCCACCCACACTCCGGTCAGCAGACCGGCCAGTGCGAAGGTCAGGAAGGTCCCCGAACGGGCACGGAACAGCATTGTTCACCTCTTTCTCGTCTCGGCGGGGCGCACCCCGGCGTGTGGCGTGCGGCGTCCGCGACGTGCGCCGTCGCGGGACGGGCGCCGTCGTGTGACATAGGACATGGAACGCTCCAAACCCGTGTGGGCCCGGAACGTCCGGAAGGTCGGGCGGGGCGCGGGCGGCGCGCCCCCGGCGTCAGCGCTCCAGCAACCCCAGAAGCCGCTGTTTCAGCGCTCTGAGCTGCTCGGCGTCGTACAGCCCGGGATCATGGCTGACCACCTCCCAGAGGCCCTCGGCCGCCAGCCTGACGACCGCCGCGTCGCCCGGGTCGGGATCGTCCGCCGGGTCGTGGCCGTGCCAGCGGCGCATCGCCTCGTTCAGCGGCTCGGCCTGCTCGGGGTCGGCGGCCGCGGCCGTGATGGCCGACCACCGCCGGTAGGCGCGGGCCTCACCGGTGAGGATCTCGAACGTGGCCTCGACGTAGGCCCGGGTGTAGGACCCCGGCGTGCCGTCGTCGTAGGAGGCGATCAGGCCGTCGAACTCCTCGATGACCCGCGCCACCATGGCCCGGACGAGCGCCTCCTTGGTGGGGAAGTGGTAGAGCAGCCCTCCCTTGCTGACGCCGGCGCGGTCGGCGACCGCGCTGAGGGTCAGCGCCTGCGTCCCCTGCTCGAAGAGCACGGACTCGGCTGCGTCCAAGAGGGCTTCCCGTTTCATGACGTCCTTACTGTACCGGCTGGACGGTATACGGGCCAACCGGGGGCGGGCGCCCGCTATTCCCCTGGCGAGGGCCGGCTTCCGGCCGTCCCGCCGGGCCCCGGAAGGGAACAGGAAGGGCGCGGATACTGTTGTCCGCGTGGTGACCTACCTCGACCATGCGGCGACCACCCCGATGCTGCCCGAGGCCATCGAGGCGATGACGGCGGAGTTGCGCGAGCTCGGCAACCCCTCCTCGCTGCACGCCGCGGGCCGGCGCGCCCGGCGCGTCGTCGAGGAGTCCCGCGAGCTCATCGCCGAGGCGTTCGGCGCCCGCCCGAGCGAGGTCGTGTTCACCTCCGGCGGCACCGAGGCCGACAACCTCGCCGTCAAGGGGATCTACTGGGCGCGCCGCGCCGCCGACCCGGCCCGCACCCGCGTGCTCGTCGGCGCCGTCGAGCACCACGCGGTCCTGGACGCGGTCCAGTGGCTCGCCGACCACGAGGGCGCCCGCGTCGACGTCGTCCCGGTGGACGGGCTCGGCCGCGTCGCCCCGGACGCGCTGCGCGAACTGCTCGGCTCCGGCCACGACGTGGCCCTCGCCACCGTGATGTGGGCCAACAACGAGGTCGGCACCGTCCAGCCCGTCGCCGAACTGGCCGCCGCCGCCGGCGAGCGCGGCGTCCCCCTGCACACCGACGCCGTCCAGGCCGCCGGGCAGCTGCCCGTCGGGTTCGCGGCGAGCGGCGCGCAGGCCCTGACCATCACCGGCCACAAGCTCGGCGGCCCGATCGGCGTCGGCGCGCTGCTGCTGGCCAAGCCGAAGCCGCCGGTGTTCCTCGACCCGGTGCCGCTGCTGCACGGCGGCGGCCAGGAGCGCGACGTCCGGTCCGGGACGCTCGACGCCCCCGCCATCGCGGGTTTCGCCGCCGCCGTCCGGGCCGCGGTCGCCCGCCGCGAGGCCGAGGCGGCCCGCCTCGCCGGGCTGCGCGACGAGCTGATCGCCGCCGTGCGGGACGCCGTCCCGGAGGCGGTGCTGAACGGCGACCCCGACGACCGCCTCCCCGGCAACGCGCACTTCTCCTTCCCCGGCTGCGAGGGCGACGCCCTGCTCATGCTGCTGGACGCGCGCGGCATCGCCTGCTCCACCGGATCGGCCTGCTCGGCGGGCGTCTCCCAGCCCAGCCACGTCCTGGTCGCCATGGACGCGGGCGCCGAGCGGGCCCGCGGGTCGCTGCGGTTCTCCCTCGGCCACACCAGCATCGAGGCCGACGTGAAGGCCCTCGCCGACGCCATCGGCCCGGTCGTCGAGCGCGCCCGCCGCGCGGGCCTCAGCTGACGCTGGTTTGACCTCCCCTTGAACGGGGACAGCGTGGCCGTGACGACGGATGTGAGCCGCGGGCTCAAGCAGGCGGCGGGACACCCTTGGTTCCACCACATGTCCCGGGTGGGGCTGGTCGCGCGCGGCCTGCTCTACCTCCTCATCGGCTGGCTGGCCCTCCAGGTCGCCTTCGGCGGCGGCGGCGGGAAGGAGGCCGACCGCACGGGCGCGCTGGAGACCATCGCCGGCAAACCGGGCGGCCTCGTCCTCATCGCGCTGATGGCGGTCGGCTTCGCCGCGCTCGTCCTCTGGCAGACCGCGGAGGCCCTGCTCGGCCGTCCCGTCCCGGACGGCGACAAGGCGACCAAGCGCCTGATGTCGGCCGCACGCGCCGTCATCTACGCGGTCGCGTTCGTCGGGACCCTCGCGTTCCTCTTCGGCCACCACGGCTCGTCGAGCGACAAGCAGTCCAAGACCTACACCGCGCGGCTCATGGAGGCGCCCGGCGGCCGCTGGCTCGTCCTGGCGGTCGCGGTGGGCTTCCTCGTCGTGGGCGCGGTCATGGTCGTGAACGCCTTCCGGCACAAGTTCATGAAGGAACTCAAGTCCTGGGAGATGGGCAGGACCGCGCGCCGCGTCGTCAAGCCCCTCGCGATCGTCGGCAACACCGCCCGCGGCCTCGTCGTCGCCGCCGTCGGCGCCTTCCTCGCCTACGCGGCCGTCAGCTTCCAGCCCGACAAGGCCCAGGGCCTGGACGGCACCCTCCGCGAGTTCGCCTCGACCCCCGCCGGCCCCTGGGGCCTGGCCGCCATCGCCCTCGGCGTCATCACCTTCGGCCTCTACAACTTCTGCGAAGCCCGCTACCGCAAGGTGGACGCGAGCAACTAGCCCCTGGGAGTCACGGCTGGTAGGGGGCCAGGGCCCGCCAGCCGGGGTCGCTGGTGGAGGCGACCTTGGCCTTGCCCTCCGGCCAGCCGGCGGCCAGCTGGTCGAGTTCGGAGATGACGCCGGAGTCGGGGTCGGCGTACAGGTGGAAGACGCGCAGGCCGTCGCCGGTCTCGCGGACGGCGAGGACGGCGCGGTCGCCGAGCTTGGCGAGCTTCTTCTCGAACGCGCGCAGCGCGCCCGACGACGGCTCGACGGGGAGCCGGTCGGGGTTGCTGTTGGCGTACGGGACGGTGATCGCCACGTGCAGGTCGCAGAGCGGGTAGTCCTGCCGGTGCAGCGGGAACCGGGCGCCGAGGCGGGCGGGGTGGCCGCGGGGCGTGCGGCCCTCGCCGGTCAGCCAGGCCGGCTCGGCGAACGGCTCGGAGATCTGCTCCACGACCGCGGACAGCATGGACGGCGGGAGGGAGTCGATCGGCGCCTCGGTCGCGATCGTGACCTCGCCGATCCAGCGGGCCACGTCGTCCTCCCCGAGCGCCCAGTGCAGGACGTTCAGCGCGACCTGGAGCTGCTGCTCCTCGGAGACGAACAGGAAGTCGGGGTGGTAGGCGGTGATGTGCACGCGGGCGCGGTCGGCGTCGGCGCGCATGCCGAGCCGGACGTACTCGAGGTCGAACTCGTGGTCGCCGAGGATGAGGTCCTGGCCGAGCATCTCCGGGTCGGCCTGGCGGGACGGGTGGAAGCTCCAGCCGCCCGCGGCGGAGCCGGACGGGGCGGAGCGCGCCCAGCGCTCGGTCAGGCCGCGCAGCTCGGGGTCGCCGCCGCCGGTGACGGTCAGCGAGGGGTTGCGGTCGTCGGCGCCGCCGATCTCCCACTGGAGCTCGGGGTGGATCTTGTGGACGAGGCGGGACAGATCCTCCATCGTCTCGGCGGACAGGCCCTCACCGGGCACGGCCGGATCGGACTCCTCGGACGGCTCCGGCCCGGCGGCCAGCGAGGCCTCGATCGTCGGGCGGGCCTGCGCCCACCACTCCCAGAACTCGCTGATGGCGGGCGGTGCGGCGGCGGACGCCTCGCGCGGACGACGGAAGATTCCCATAGCGGCCCGCGTGGACGACTGGGTGGAGGAGACGCTCCGCTACGACACCTCCAGCCAGATGCTCGCCCGGAAGGCCGTGCGCGACGTCGAGCTGCAC
>NZ_JBEZJP010000427.1:0-7166 GCF_040653175.1 Actinomadura sp. NPDC048032 | reverse complement strand
GCCGCCCTCGCGCTGACCGCCGCGTCCCCCGCCGCGGCCGCCCCGGCCGCCGAGTGCTTCAACCGCTCGGACATGCTGATCACCGACATCTCCAGCGTGATCTCCGACTACATCCCGAGCCTGAAGCCCTACGTCGTCACCAACCCCGACGGGATGGACGAGAACCTCTTCAGGACCGAGTTCCCGTCCGCGTCGGCCGCCTACCTGCTGAACCCGGGCTGCGCCGAGCTGTCCGACATCCTCGCCGTCGCGGCGACGCCCGGCCAGGACCCGCTGGCCGCGGAGCGGCGCACGCTCCGCGACTACCTCCTGGGCCCCGAGCACCCGGACGCCATGACGCGGTTCGCCGCCGCCGTCGACGCGCTCGCGCAGGCCGGCCCCCGGTCGACGATGTACGCCATTTCCGGCCGAGCGGTCTCGGCGGCCCCCGAGCACGCCTAAAGTGGCCCTCACAGTCGCTTCCCCGAGTGTAGAGGGGCCATGACGCACCCCCTGGTCAGCGTGATCGTCCCGGTGTACCAGTGCCGGGACACGGTGGGCGGGGCACTGGAGTCGGTCTTCGCCCAGTCCCTGCCCGCCGAGCAGGTCGAGGTCATCGCCGTCGACGACGGCTCGACCGACGGCGGCGGCGAGCTGCTGGACGAGCTCGCCCGCGCCCACGACCGGCTGACGGTCGTCCACCAGCCGAACTCCGGCGGCGCGGGCGCGCCGCGCAACCGCGGCCTGGAGCTGGCGTCCGGGACGTTCGTGTTCTTCCTGGACGCCGACGACCGGCTGGGCCCGGAGGCGCTGGAGCGCATGACGGCGATGGCCGAGCGCAACGGCACCGACATCGTCCTCGGCAAGCAGGTCGGCACGGGCGGCCGCAAGTCGCCCAAGGTGTTCGACCGCTCCATCGAGCGCACCCACGTGCTCGACCCCGACTGCGACCTGTTCGGGCGGATGTCGATGGCCGCGCTCCAGCTCTTCCGGCGGTCGCTGGTCGAGCGCGCGGGCCTCCGCTTCACCGAGGGCCTGGTGGCCCACGAAGACCAGCTCTTCACCGCGGGCGCCTACCTGAACGCCGACGGCGTGTCCGTCCTCGCCGACTACGACTGCTACTACTGGGCCGCCCGCGAGGACGGCTCCAGCGCGACGCAGGGCGCCGGCGCCCCGCCCGCCGACCTGTACACGGTCATCGGCCAGGCGATGCGGCAGGTCGCCGAGCACACCGAGCCGGGCGAGACGCGGGAGCGGCTGAACCGGCGTTACCTGCGGCTGGAGGTCTTCGGCCGCCTCGACCGCCTGTACCTGGACTCCTCGCCCGACGACCAGAAGGTCACCCTCGCGGGCTGCCGCGAGCTGCTGGAGGAGTGGTACACCCCCGCGCAGCGGGAGCTGGCCCACCCCCTCCACCGGGTGATCGGGCACTGCGTCCTGCACGGCCTCGACGACGAGCTGGTGGAGGTCCTGCGGTTCCGCCGCGGCGGGACGCGGCCCCGCCTCCATCTGGAGGACGGGCGCGCCTACCTGAAGTACCCGTTCTTCCGCGACGCCGCCGTCCGCATCCCCGACGAATGCTTCGCGACGTCCGCGCCCCTGGTGGTCCTGCCCGCCCTGACACGGCTGGCCTGGGGGGACGACGCCCTGCTGGTCGGCGGCACCGTGGTCGTCCGCGACGTCGACGAGGGGACCCCGGTCGTCCGGCTGCTGCTGGAGAACGCCGACGGCGACCGCCGCCCCGTGGAGTGCGAGACCGTTGCCGCGTCCGCGGACGAAGGCGTCGAAGCGTCCTTCACCGCCGCCGTCGGCCCGGAGGCGGCCTCCCTCCCGGACGGCCTCTGGACCCTGCACGTCGAGGTCGCGCTCAGCGGGCACGTGCGGACGGTGCCGCTGGTCAGGCCGCGCGACCTGCCCCTCCCGCGGGCGGCCCTGGCGGGGGCCCGCCTCCTGCGCCCGGCGCAGGCGCGCCGCGGGGAGCCGCTCGCGCTGGAGGCCGGCGCCGCCCTCACATCCGCCGACTTCGCCGGCGTGGAGGTCGGCTGGGGGCCGGGGCGGCGGGTCCGGGTGCTCGCCGACGCGCCGCCCGTCCTCGGCGACGGCCCCGCGATGCGCGTGGTGCTGCACCACGCCGACGGCGAGACGACGGTCCGCGCGGCGCTGGAGGCCGCGCCGGACGACCCGTCCCGCCTGCGCGCCGACCTCTCCCTCGCGGGCGCGCGTCCCGGCCGCTGGCGGGCCCGCTTCGCGGTCGACGGCGTCGGCGACCCCGTCGCGGTACGCCTGGCCTCCGAGGACGGCGGCGTCCTCGGTCCGGTGACCGCGTCGCTGGCGCCCCCGCGCCGCGTGCACGTCAGAATGGACCGCAGGACCGCGACCGTGCACGTCACCGCGCCGCTGGCGTCGCTGGCGAAGCGCGCCCGGCGGCTGCTCCCCGGCGGGGGCGCGAAGCCGGAGTGATCCGAGTCCACCCGCTGAACATCCGCATGGAAGGCACCGCATGAGTCACCGCATCCTGCCGAGCGCCCAGGTCGACCCCGGCGCGGAACTCGGCGACGGCACCACCGTGTGGGACCTCGCCCAGATCCGCGAGGGCGCCCGGCTCGGCGAGGGCTGCATCGTGGGCCGCGGCGCCTACGTCGGCGCGGGCGTGCGGATCGGCGACAACGTCAAGCTGCAGAACCACGCGCTCGTCTACGAGCCCGCCGTGCTGGAGGACGGCGTGTTCGTCGGCCCCGCCGTCGTGCTCACCAACGACCGCGAGCCCCGCTCGGTGGACCCGGACGGCAAGCTGAAGCGCGGCGACGACTGGGAGGCGGTCGGCGTCCACGTCGCCGAGGGCGCCTCGCTCGGCGCGCGCAGCGTGTGCGTCGCCCCGGTCCGCGTCGGCCGCTGGGCGATGGTCGCCGCGGGCGCGGTGGTCACCCGCGACGTCCCCGACTTCGCGCTGGTCGCGGGCGTGCCCGCCCGCCGGATCGGCTGGGTCGGCAGGGCGGGCGCCCGGCTGGCCGAGCGTGCCGACGGCACGTGGGAGTGCCCGCGGACCGGTGAGGTCTACGTCGAGGCCCCCGCCGGCGACGGCTCGGACACGACCGTCCTGACCGAGAAGGGCTGAGCCCGGAGGGGCGGCCGGCCGGTCAGGCCTTGGCGTCGAGGTCGCGCACCTGCCGCGTCGTCACGACGAGGTCGGGGTGCAGGCGGGCCAGCCTGCGGCCGAGCGGCACCGACGTCCGGTCCATCACGATGACGCGGACGAGGCCGCCCGTGTCGATCTCCCGCAGGACGCGCCGCCGCGCGATGCGGGCCAGCACGTGCGGCCGGACGTGCCGGTAGAACGGCAGGAAGAGCCGCCGGTGGACGGCGCGGGAGGCGCGGCTCCGGGCGCGGTCCAGGCGCGCGCCGAGACGGCCCGCCCGCGCCACCGGCCGGACGGCGATCCGCGGCATCCGGATCACGACCGTGTGCTCCAGCCAGGGCAGCGGGTGCCGGGCCTCCGCCTTGTCGAGCCGGTGCAGGCGCACCCGCTCGTCCAGGTTCGCCCACCCGTCCGGCTCGGCGGTCACCACGTCGACCCGCGCGCCCTCCTCCGCGAAGTGCCCGGCCAGCCCGATGACCCTCTTGTGCTGGCGCTTGGGCGGCACGCTCGGGGCCGGGTCCATGGTCAGCCTGGGGTCCATGGCCAGGACCAGCACCTTCGGGGGCTGCGCGCCGTGCACGTCACCGTCTCCCAACATGGTCACCCGCTCACGCCGCGCCTGCGGGCGGCCAGCTCGGTGAGCCGCCCCACGAGCGGCTCCAGCGTCACGTTCCGTTCGAAGCGGTCGGCGTAGGCGCGGGCCTCGGCCGCCTGCCGCTCGTCCAGTCCCGCCGCCGCCTTCGCGGCCGCCACCATCGACGCGGCGATGTCGGCCGGGGCGAGCCCGCCCGGGTTGAACCACAGCGGGTACCCGCGCAGCAGCTCCTCGGCCGCCGACCCGGGCGTGTGGACCGACACGATGGGACGTCCGGCCGCCATGTACTCGAAGATCTTGCCGGAGGTGACGTAGCGTCCGCCCCCGTTGAGGAAGACCAGCACGTCGGAGTCCTGGTAGACGTCGGCGAGCGCCGTCTTGGACACCGGGCCGCGGTGGTAGACGCCGGGGGCGAGCAGTTCCTCGCCGTCCGCTCCGCCGCCGGCGGCGGCCTCCGCCTGCTCGGCCACCGCCGCCCCGCCCCCGACCTCCTGGGCGCTGACGGCCTCCGCCGCGGCCTCGGCCGCGGCGGAGAAGCGCTTGCGGAGCTTGTTGTCGGTGCCCTGGAAGAACCCGAAGTAGCCGTAGAAGTTGAGGGTGGCGGCCCGCATGTCCGAATGCGCGCGGGCGCGGGAGAACCCCTCGATCAGCTCCTCGATGGGCTGCTTGTCGGTGACCGTGCCGATGAAGGAGAAGCGGGGCGCGTGCCCGCCCGTCGTCGCGCGGGCCGCCGGGGGCGGCGCGGCGCTCTGCGGGAGCGTGTCGGCGTCCCACCCGTTCAGGACGGTCATCATGCGGTCCGCCGCGCGCGGGTAGCGCTCGGCGTGCCAGGCGCGCTGGGCGTCGTTGACGTACAGCGAGTTCGCCGCGGACCGCAGCACCCGCCGCTCCCAGCGCCAGGCGGGATGCCCGTCCTCGAACATCGGCTCCTCGCTGAACTGGTCGAGGGTCCAGGAGTCGCGGTAGTCGATGATGTAGGGGGTGCGGGTCAGCTTGTGGAACAGCCACGCCGCGGCGAACGAGGAGTACGGGTTCCCCGTCGCGAGGACCACGTCGAACCTGCGGCGCGCGTGCATCCGCAGCGCGCGGCGGACGGAGTCGCGCCCCCAGGACGCGTAGTGCTCAGGGAAGACGTGCTTCTGCCCCCACGTGTACAGCGACTGGGCCAGCTGGGGGAACGCCCCACGGAACCGGCTGTACTCGCGCAGGTCCGTCTGCCAGACGAACCGGTTCAGGTCGGGGCGCACCAGCGTGATCCGCGGGTCGACGGTCTCCGTCAGCTTGTCGTCGACCGAGCCGATCGTGTCGTAGAGGAACGGGAGCGGCGCCGCGAAGACCGTGACGTCCCAGCCCAGCTCGGTCAGCCGGTTGGCGGTCGCCCGGGGCCGGTACACGCCGCTCGCGCGGGACGGCGGGAAGTAGAAGGCGAGGTACAGGAGGCGTGGGCGGCGTTCGGTCATTGAGTCATCCTCTGGCGTAGCCTGCCGGGGGCCTTTCATGGGCGACGGAGTAGGAGAGCGTCGCTCCGGCGCCCGTGATCGTGTCCGCGAGCTCGGACACGGTCACCAGCGACTGCGGATCGGCGATGACGACGAGGTCGATGGAGCGGCCGCGGAGCAGCTCGCGGTCGACCGTCCGGCGGCGCACCGCGTCGGCGTCGCGCCGGTACAGGCGGGCCAGCCGCCGGTCGACGGGCCGCGCGACGCGTCTGCGGTACGCGGAGTCGATCCGCTTCCCCAGCCCCCGCAGCGGCCCGGGAAAGCACACCCGCAGCAGCAGCGCCGGGATCCGGTACAGCGGGATCCGCACCGCGGCGGGACGGTAGCGCCGTTCGAGCGCGGACAGCTCGACGGCGTCGACGCCGTCCGGGAGCGGGTCCTTCGCCCAGGTCGAGGCCTTGCGCACCAGCACGACGGCGCTGCCGCCGTCCGCGATTACCTGGGCCGCCTCCCGGACGACCGCGGGCCGGCGGGAGGCGCCGAGCGCCACGAACAGCACGTTCACGCTTCTTCTCCCCCGTCGGCGGCCCCGTCGTCCGCGGCACGGTCGGCGGCGCCCTCGGGCCCGCCGTCCGCGCCCGCCTCCGGGAACCAGTGCCGGTAGTGCGCCTCGGCCACCGTGCGGTAGCCGAAGCGTCCGTCCAGGATCTCCCGGGCCTTCGGCAGGTCGAGACCGTCCGGGAAGCGGTCGCGCAGGCGGCGGTACCCGTTGACGATCGAGCTGACCCGCACCACGTTCCAGCTGAAGCTGTTCGCCGAGCAGGTCCTCGAGGGCGCCCTCTACGACGCCCGCATCGACCGGCCCGACCCGGACTGGCCCACCGGGCCGCGCCCGGACCTGCGCCGCTGCCGGACGGCCGTCGGCCCGGTGCTGGTGTTCGCGGCGAGCAACTTCCCGTTCGCCTTCAGCGTCGCCGGCGGCGACACCGCGTCGGCGTGGGCGGCGGGCTGCCCCGTCGTGGTCAAGGCGCACCCCGGCCATCCCCGCCTGTCGCGCCGGACGGCCGAGGCGATCGCCGGCGCCGGGCTCCCGGACGGCGTGTTCGCCCTCATCGAGGGCGAGGACGCCGGAGTCGAGGCCCTGCGGCATCCCGGCGTCGCCGCCGCCGCGTTCACCGGCTCCCAGCGGGGCGGCCTCGCCCTCGCGAGGATCGCGGCGGAGCGGCCGGTCCCGATCCCGTTCTACGGCGAGATGGGCAGCGTGAACCCGTCCGTGGTGACGCCCCGCGCCGCCGAGGCCCGCGCCGAGGAGATCACCCGGGGGTACGCGGCGTCCCTGACGCTGGGGGCCGGCCAGTTCTGCACGAACCCCGGCCTGCTGTTCGCGCCGCCCGGACTGGCGGAGGGCATCGCGGCGCGCCTGCGCGAGGCCGCCGGGGCGCCGATGCTCAACGAGCGGATCAGCTCCGGATACCTGGCCGCGGCGGGCAGCCTGGGCGCCCGGCCGGGCGTGCGGCGCCTGGTCTGGCCGCAGGAGGAGGACGCGCTGACCCCGCGCCTGCTCACCATGGACCTGGCGGCGTTCCAGGCCGACATCGACGCCGCGGCGGAGGAGTGCTTCGGGCCCCTCGGCCTCGTCGTCACCTACGAGCGCCTCGCCGATCTCGCGGGCGTCGTGGCGGCGCTGCCCGGCCAGCTCACCTCCTCGCTGCACGCCGAGCCGGAGGAGGCCGGCGAGCTGGAGGCGCTCGCCGCCGTGCTCGCGGGCCGGAGCGGCCGCGTCCTGTGGAACCAGTGGCCGACCGGCGTGTCCGTCACGCACGCGATGCAGCACGGCGGGCCGTACCCGGCCACGACGGCGCCCTCCACCACCTCGGTCGGCACGGCCGCCACGGAGCGGTTCCTGCGGCCCGTCGCGTACCAGAACTGGCCGCAGGACCTGCTGCCGCCGCCGCTGCGCGACGACAACCCGTGGAAGGTCCCGCAGGCCGTCCGGTGAGACCGTCCTCGGTCCGCC
>NZ_JBEZJP010000426.1:0-7172 GCF_040653175.1 Actinomadura sp. NPDC048032 | reverse complement strand
ATCGAGATCAAGAACGGCTTCAACCCCGAGGCCGTCCTCGCCGACCTCTATCGGCTGACGCCGATGGAGGAGACGTTCGGCATCTCCCAGCTGGCGGTGTCGCAGCACCTGAAGGTGCTGCGCGACCACGGGTTCGCCTCGGTCCGGGCCGAGGGGACGAGGCGGCTGTACGCGATCGACCCCGCGCCCCTGCGCGAGGTCGACACGTGGCTGGAGCAGTTCCGCGGGTTCTGGGCCCAGCCCCTCGACGCCCTGGCCACGGAGGTGGCCAGGGGCCGGCGCGAGGCGCGCGGCACGGCGGGGGACCGGGCACCGCGGAAGGCCTGATCCGCCAGGCCGCCCGCCCCGGGCCTCGGCTCGTGACGGGCGGGCGGACGGTGGACGGGCTACAGGCGCGCGACGAGGCCGGCCAGCTCGGCGGCGACCGCCGCGGGGGACGGCAGGCCCGCGACCTCGGTGTGGACCTCGGCGGTCGCCGTCCGCAGCGTCTCGTCCTCCAGCAGGCGCTCCAGCATCGTCGCGGTGATCTCCTCGGCGGGCGCCGTCAGGCCGATGCCCCGGTCGCGCACGTCCTGCCCGATGGCTTCCGAGGCCACGTCCTGCGGGTCCAGGGCGACCATCTGGGGAATGCCGGCCTCCACCGCGGACATGACCGTGTTGGCGCCGCCGTGGTGCACGACCGCCGAGCACGTCCGGAACAGCTCGCCGAAGGGGACCCAGCCGTCGGCGGGCCGGACGTTCGGCGGCAGCGTGCCCAGGGCCGAGGTGTCGACGTTGCCGAGCGCGAGCACGAAGTCGGCGTCCACCTTCGACGCGGCCTCGATGACCGGCGGCAGGGTGCCGAGCCCGAAGAACTTGGCAGAGAAGCCGCCGCCGAGCGAGAGCACGACTCGCGGCCGCTGCGGCCGCTGGCGCCACAGCCCGCCGAGGACGCCGCCGCCGTCGTAGGAGTGCCCGCCCATGAACCCGCCCTCGGGCCTGGCGTGCAGCATGCTCGGCGGCAGCCGCTCCAGGATCATCGCGGGCCGCGGGATGGCCGGGACCCCGTACTCCTCGCACAGGTCCGGCAGCAGCCCGGCCGTCAGCTGGTGGGTCCGCCCGGTGGTGAAGGGCCCCAGGTTCCGCTGGACGGCCGGGACGCCGAGCCTGGCCGCCGCCATGGCCCCGACCGTGGTCGTCTGCTCGTAGACGACGAGGTCCGGGCGCCACTGGTCGACCACCTCCATGGTCCCGGCGACCAGCGGCCGGTTGAACCCGGCGAACATGGGCGCCCGGGGGGAGATGTCCCTGTCCGGCCCGACACTCCGGAACCACGTCTCCGCGAATCCGGGATCGTCCTCGAGTACCTTCTGCGCGATCGTCACGGCGCTGTAGCCCGGCGCCACGTCGACCACGGGCAGCCCGGCCCCGGCCGCCCACTCGGGGCGCTCCGCGAGCGCCACGAGCACCTCGTGGCCCGCGGAGCGGAAGGCCCAGGCCAGGGGCACGAGCGTGAAGACGTGGCCGGCCGCGGGAACGGAGATGAACAGCACGCGCATGGTGGAATCCTCCCGGGGGCGGGACCGGGGCGCCGACGAGGCGGTCTCCGGTCTACTCCTCCAGGAGATTACTATATATAGTTCAAGTGTCTAGCGAGCTGGAGGGGTTCGTGACGCCGCCGATCTGCCCGCCCGACCTGTCGGCCAGGCCGTACCGAGCGATCGTGGAGCACCCCGCGGCCGCGCCGGCCGCCGCGGTGTTCCGCGCCTGGACGGAGCGGTTCGACCGGTGGTTCGCCCAGCCGGGCGAGATCGTGATGAAGGCCGAGGTCGACGCGCCCTACTTCTTCCAGACGTTCCACGAGGGACGGCGGCATCCGCACTACGGCCGGTTCCTCCGTGTCGACCCGGACCGGCTGCTCGAACTCACGTGGCTCAACGAGGCGGGGACCCGCGGGGTCGAGACGGTGCTGACCGTCGAGCTGTCGCCCCGTCCCGGCGGCTCCCTGCTGCGCCTGACGCACGCGGGCTTCCCCGACGACCGGACGAGGGACGAGCACGAGACCGCGTGGAGATCGATCCTCCTGAACCGCCTCGACCCCGTGCTGCGGGGGACGGAGGCCTGACCGGCGGCGCCGCGCGCCGCGCCTTCCGACCCGAGGAGTGTTCCGCATGGCCACTGCCGAAGAGTACGAAGCCCTCTTCAAGGCGTTCGACCACGACGGCGACGGCGTCATCGAGCAGACCGACGTCGACCTGCTCGTGCAGCGGTGGTGCCGCGCGCTGCACGTGTCGCCCGGCTCCCCGCAGTGGCTGGCGATCACGCGGCCGTCCAACCGGCTGTTCCAGCGGTTGGAGGGGAGCGTCGACGAGGCGGGGGACAAGAAGGTGAGCCGCGAGCAGTGGGTCGCCTCGCACGAGCGGCCGGGATTCATCGAGGACGTCGCCATCCCCTGGGGCGTCGCGGTGTTCGACATGGGCGCGGACGCCGACGCGCGGGTGTCCCTCCAGGTGTGGATGACGACGCATTCGGCGACGGGCTACCCGCAGCTGGAGAGCCTCGCCGGGTTCCAGCGGCTCGACGAGGACGGGGACGGCTATCTCGACAGGGACCCCTTCGTGAAGTACATCGAGGACTTCTACCACCGGGACCACGCCTGATCGGCTCCGGGGCGGCTCCGCCGGCGGGTCATTAGACTTGTCTTATATAAGCTGCGGGTTTATTATTTGGCCTGGACGGCTCAGCGCGGAGTGAGGGAGGCAGGCGAGATGACGACGTCCCAGCCGGTGGCGGGCGAGAGAGTGCGCGGACCCCTGCTGACGCCCGGCGAGCGCCCGCCGAGGGCGGGCGTGCTCTCGGCGTCGCTGACCTTCGCGTTCCGCTCGCTGCTGAAGATCAAGCGGGCGCCCGAAGGGCTGTTCGGCGCCCTGCTGCAGGCGGTCATGTTCACCCTGCTGTTCACCTACCTCTTCGGCGGGGCGATCGCGGGGTCGCCGAGCGAGTACCTGGACTTCTTCCTGCCCGGGGTCTCGGTCATCGCGATCGTGCTCGCGAGCATGAACACGGGGTTCGTGCTGAACGTGGACATCGACCAGGGCGTGTTCGACCGGGTGCGGTCGCTGCCGGTGTGGCAGTCGTCGGTGCTGGTCGGGGCGATGCTGGGGGACGTGGTCCGGTACGCGGTGGCTTCGGTGGTGCCGCTGCTGCTGGGGCTGGCGCTGGGGTTCCGCCCCGACGGCGGCCTGGGCGGCGTCGTGCTGGCGCTGCTGTTCCTCCAGGTGTTCGCCTTCAGCCTCGCGTGGATCTGGGCCCTGATCGGCGTGGCGGTGCGCACGGCGGCGTCGGCGCAGATGCTCATCATCACGCTGGACTCGGTCCTGCTGTTCGGCAGCAACATCATCGCGCCGCGCGAGACCATGCCGTCGTGGCTCCAGACCGTCATCGGGTTCAACCCGATCACGCACGCGGCGACGGCTGTGCGCGGGCTGATGCAGGGCACCGAGACCGCGGGCCAGATGGGCCGGGCGTTCCTGGCCTGTGCGATCCTCGTCGCGGTCTTCGCCCCGCTCACCGCGTACGCGTACTCGCGACGCGGCCGCGCGTAGCGGCGGACGGTCGCCGCGCCCTCCCAGGGGCGAGTCCGGCTTGTGCTACTTTAAAGTAAAGTGCGTGTGGTGGCGCGACCGCACCCGGTTCCGGACGGAGGGCCATGGCCGACCAGTACACATCGGGTACCGCGCCTGTCCCCGGCGGGCCCGGCTACGTCGCCGCCTACCTGGAGCGCCTCGGCATCGGCGACCCGGGCGAGCCCTCGCTCTCCGGGCTCTTCGCACTGCACCGGGCCCATGTGGAGCGGGTGCCGTACGAAGTGCTGGAGATCCAGCTGGGACGGCCGACCACCGCGGACCCGCGTGACGCGGCCCGCCAGGTGCTGAAGGGGCGCGGCGGGTACTGCGTGCAGCTCAACGGCGCGTTCTCCACTCTGCTGGGCGCCCTCGGATACGACGTCACGTGGCACCGGGCCGGCGTGCACGCCGCCCGCAAGCTGCCCCAGGTCGGACCGGCCGAACCGGCCCCGCACCTGGTGCTCACCGTGAGCGTGGAGGGCGAGGACTGGATGGTGGACGTCGGCCTCGGCGACGGGCTGCACGAGCCCCTGCCGCTGCGCGCGGGGACGTACCGCCAGGGACCCTTCGCCTTCCACCTCGGCCCCTCGCGGTTCGAGACCGGCGCCTGGCGCTTCGACCACGACCGCGGCGGCGCGATCGCCGGGCTCGACTTCTCGATGGCGCCCGCCAGCCCGGCGGACTTCGCCGAATGGCACCCCTACCTGGCCACCGACCCCGAATCGCGCCTGGTGCGGACGGTCGCGGTGATGCGGCGCGACGCGACGAGCGTCGACGGCCTCACCGGCTGCATGCTGCGGCACATCGACGACTCCGGCACGACGACCAGGGAGCTCGGCACCTCCGCCGAGTGGTACGGGGCGCTCGCCGAGGTCTTCGGCCTGCCGCTGGCGGACGTGGGCCCGCAGGACCGGACCGCGCTGTGGACGAAGGTCCGGGGCGCCCATGAGGCCTGGCTGGAGGCGAGGGCCCGGCGGTCCGCGGCCCGGGCCTGAGGCACCGCCCGGGGCCCGCGCACCGGCCGGGCTATGCCGGGACCTCGACCCGCGCGTCGTCGCCGACGACCAGGCTGAACCGGGCCGAGGCGCTCACGCTGGCGTTGCGGCCGATGATCGAGTCGTGCAGCCCGGCGAAGCCGGAGACCGACGCGTTGTCGAGCACGATGGAGCCGGCCACGCCGGCGCGCCGCAGGACGCAGCCCCGGCCGATCGAGGTGCGGGGGCCGATGTGGCTGTCCTCGACGACCGAGCCCGCGCCGACGATCACGGGGCCCTCGATGCGGGAGCGCACGACCCGCGCCCCGGCCTCGACGACGACCGCGCCGTCGATCCGGCAGTGCGCGTCGACCTCGCCGGCGATCCCGGGCTGCAGCGACTCCAGGAGCCGGCGGTTGCAGTCCAGGACGTCCTCGGCGCGGCCGGTGTCCTTCCAGTAGCCGCCGTACTCGCTGGCCCGCACGTCCGCGCCCCGGGCCACCAGCCACTGGACGGCGTCCGTGATCTCGAGCTCCCCCCGCGCGCTCGGCTCGATCGACGCCACCGCCTCATGGACGGCCGGGGTGAAGAAGTACACCCCGATCAGCCCCAGATCGCTCCGGGGCTCCGCCGGCTTCTCCACCAGCCGCTCGACCCGTCCCTCGACGTCCAGCTCCACCACCCCGAAGGCGCGCGGGTCGGCCACCTTGTGCACCAGCACCTGGGCGTCGGGCCGCCGCGCGGCGAAGTCCTCGGCGATGTCGGCGACGCCGTGGGGCAGCATGTTGTCGCCCAGGTACATCACGAAGTCGTCGTCGGCGAGGAAGCGGCGGGCCAGGATCACGCAGTGCGCCAGACCGAGCGGCCGCTCCTGGTGGATGTAGGTCACCCGCGCGCCGAACCGGGAGCCGTCGCCCGCGAAATCGATGATCTCCTGGGCGCGGTCGCCGACGATGATTCCGATCTCCGTGACGCCGAGGGCGCGGATGTTGAGAAGGACGTACTCCAGGACCGGCCTGTTGGCGATCGGCATCAGCTGCTTGGCCATGGAGTGGCTGAAGGGGCGCAGCCGCATTCCCCGAGGACGCGGCCGCCCACGCGTCCGACCCGCTGCTCGGGGCCGTCCCGCCGGAGCGGCGCGCGACCCTGGTCGCCGAACGCGAAGGGGAGCGGGAGTACCGGTTCGACGTCCGCCTCCAGGGGGACGGGGAGACGGTGTTCCTTGCCTTCTGACGAGCGCCCGCAGCCGGCCGGCGGGCCCGGGCCCGCGCAGGAGCCCGGCCCGGCGCCGGACGCGGGACTGCTGTCGCCCGTCCGGGCGGGAACGGAGGCCGAGGCCGCCACCAGCGACCGGGCCTACCTGACCGCCATGCTCGACGCGGAGGCGGCGCTCGCCCGCGCGCAGGCCCGGCTCGGCCTCGTCCCCGCCGCCGCCGCCGAGGCGATCACCGCGGCCGCGGACGCGGACCGGTTCGACCTGCCCGGCATCGCCAGCCGGGCGCGCGGCTCCGGCAACCCCGTCGTGCCGCTGGTCGCCGATCTGCGCGCGCTCGCCGGCGCCGCGGGCGAGCACGTCCACAAGGGCGCCACCAGCCAGGACATCGCCGACACCGGCGCCATGCTCGTCGCGGCCCGCGCCAGGCGCGTCGTCCTCGCCCACCTCGACCGGGCACTGGACGCGCTGGCCGGGCTCGCGGCGCGGTACCGCGACACCCCGATGCCGGCCCGCACCCTCGGCCGGCAGGCGCTGCCGACGACGTTCGGCGCCAAGGCCGCGGGCTGGCTCATGGGCTGCCTGGAGGCGCGCGAGGGCCTCGCCGCCGTGTCGCTGCCCGTCCAGCTCGGCGGCCCCGCCGGGACGCTGGACGCCTTCGGCGACCGGGCCTTCGACCTCGTCGAGGCCTACGCGCAGGAGACCGGGCTGGCGCGGCCCGTCCTGCCGTGGCACACCCGCCGCACGCCCGTCGCCCGGCTCGCGGCGGCGCTGGCGGTGGCCGCGGGCGCCCTCGGCAAGATCGCCACTGACGTGTGGCTGCTGGCGCAGAGCGAGGTCGGCGAGGTCGCGGAGGCCGCGGGCGCGGGCCGGGGCGGCTCGTCGTCGATGCCGCACAAGCGCAACCCGGCGCTGTCCGCGCTGGTCCGGTCCGCCGCCCTGCAGGTCCCGGCGCAGGTCCAGGTGGTCCTCGCCGCGCAGGCCGCGCCGCACGAGCGGCCGGCGGGGGAGTGGCACGCCGAGTGGCAGCCGCTGCGCGAGTGCCTGCGGCTGACCGGCGGCGCCGCCGAGACGGCCGCCGAGCTGCTGGACGGCCTGGAGGTGTCCACCGAGCTGATGCGCGCCGACCTCGACGACCTCCTGGACGTCCTCGGCGACGACCCCGGGACCGGGGCCGCCGCCGACCTCGTGGGCCGGGCCCTCGACGCCTACCGCAGGGGCCGCGCGTGATCGCCGCGCCGCGGCACCGCCTGGACGGGCCGGACGGCGCGCCCGTCGTCGTCCTCGGCCCGTCCCTGGCGATCGTGGACGCCGTCGGCCCGGAGCCCGAGAAGATCGCGGCCGTGCTGGACGAGGAGCTCGAACGGTTCGCCGCGCACG
>NZ_JBEZJP010000425.1:0-7176 GCF_040653175.1 Actinomadura sp. NPDC048032 | reverse complement strand
CTCGTCGTGCGGGTCCGGCAGGCGGGGCTGTGGGAGATCCCCGTGGGCCGGGAGGCCGAGCGCCGCGCCGCGCGGGCCGCGACCCGCCGCAACCTCGGCGAGATCGCGCGCCAGCACGCCCGGCTGGACGAACTGGACCGCGCGGTCGCCGCCAGGCTGAACGTTCCGCTGCCGAACCAGCCGACACCGGACCAGCAGAGCTGGATGTCGGAGATCACCGGCAAGTCGGGGAACGACTACGACCGGACGGCCGTCGCCCGCCTGCGGATGGCGCACGGCCAGATCTACCCGGCGATCGCCGCCGTCCGCGGCAGCACCCGCAACACGCTCGTGCGGAACTTCTCCGAGCAGTGCGAGACGTTCGTCCGCACCCACATGCGGCTGCTGGAGGGCACCGGATTCGTCACCGGCGACATGCTGCCCGACCCGCCCGAGGCCACCGGCGCGCCCCCGCCCGGGGATCCCGGGCACTCGCACGGCCCGGCGCCGGCCGCGACCACGCTGGTGGGCGGAGGGTAGGCCGGGCCGGTCCGCGTCAGGCGGGCAGCTCGGCGACCAGCGCGTCCAGGGTGGCGCCGAGCGGGGCGTCCAACGTGACCAGGGCGTGCGGGTCGCCCCGGGTAGTGCCGCGGTTGACGATCGCCACCGGGACGCCGTGCCGCGCCGCGTGCCGGACGAACCGGTAGCCCGACAGCACGGTCAGCGACGACCCCAGCACCAGCAGCGCCCCCGCGCGCTCCGTCAGCGCGAAGCAGTCCCCGACGCGGGCCGGGGGCACGTTCTCGCCGAAGAAGATCACATCGGGCTTGAGCGCGCCGCCGCACCGCTCGCAGCTCACGATCCGGAACGCCTCGACGGCCTCGTCGCGCAGGACGGCGTCGCCGTCGGGGTTGATCGTCTCGGCGCGGGCCGTCCAGCCGGGGTTGGCCGCGCGCAGCCGCTCGTCGAGCCGCTCGCGCGCGGACCGCTCGCCGCAGGACAGGCACAGGACGCGGTCCAGCGCGCCGTGCAGCTCGATCACCTCGCGCGCGCCCGCGGCCTGCTGGAGCCCGTCGACGTTCTGGGTGATGATCCCGGCCAGCAGGCCGCGCCGCTGCAGCTCGGCGACCGCGCGGTGCCCGGAATTCGGGCGGGCCCGCGCGATGTGCCGCCAGCCGAGGTGGCTGCGCGCCCAGTAGCGGCGCCGCGCCGCCTCGGACCCGGTGAACGCCTGGTAGGTCATCGGCTCCGCGCGCCGCCGGCGGCCCGTCTCCCCGCGGTAGTCGGGGATGCCCGACTCGGTCGACAGCCCCGCGCCGCTCAGCACCACCACGTCGCCGTCCGAGACGAGGTCGGCCAGCATCGGCAGGCCGGTCTTCGTCCCGTTCTCCGCAAGCTCCGTCACCCTTCCATGGTGCACGACCGGGGCGGGTGCGGCGCGGGGCCCCGCCCCGCATCGCGGGCGGGCCGGCTGTGAGGGCCACTTAACGCGGGGGTGACAGCGAAGATCCGCGCGAGTAATACGGGCCGCCGAGGATCGGCCCCATGGGAGCCGACAGCAGACCGGACAAGCGCCTGGTCGTCGCCGGCCACGGGTCGGCCGCGCACCGCCTGGTGGAGGCGGTGCGCGAGCGCGACACCGCCGGCACGTGGACGATCACGGTGATCGGCGAGGAGCCCCGCACCGCCTACGACCGCGTGGCGCTCACGACGCATCTGGAGGGCGCCGACCTGGCCTACCCCGCGCACGACGGCGCGGTCACCGTGCGGACCGGGGAGCGGGTCACCGGGATCGACCGCGCGGCCCGGACGGTCGCCACCTCGGCGGGGAGCGCCGTCCCCTACGACGCGCTCGTCCTCGCCACGGGGTCCGCGCCGTTCGTCCCCCCGGTCCGGGGGCGGGACCTGCCGGGCGTCTTCGTCTACCGCACGATCGACGACCTGGACGCGATCCGCGCGTACGCGCGGGGCCGGGCCACCGGCGCCGTCGTCGGCGGCGGCCTGCTCGGCCTGGAGGCGGCCCGCGCGATCCAGGGACTCGGCCTGCGCAGCGGCGTCGTGGAGGTGGCGCCGTGGCTGATGCCGCGCCAGCTGGACGAGGGCGGCGGCGCGATGCTGCGCCGCCACATCGAGGCGCTCGGCATGGCCGTGCACGCGGGCACCCCCATGCGGGCCCTGGAGGCCGGGGAGGACGGCTCGGTCCGGCGCGTCGTCCTGGAGGACGGCACGGCGCTCGACGCAGAGGTCGTGGTGTTCTCCGCCGGGATCCGCCCGCGCGACGAGCTGGCCCGCGGCTGCGGGCTGCCGGTGGGGGAGCGCGGCGGGGTCGTGGTGGACTCCTCCTGCCGCACCGAGGACCCCGCCGTCTTCGCGATCGGCGAGTGCGCCCTGGTCGGCGGCACGGTGTACGGGCTGGTCGGGCCCTGCTTCTCGATGGCCGAGGTGGTCGCGGACCGGCTGCTGTCCCCCGCGAGCACGGCGGTGTTCGAGGGCGCGGACATGTCGACCAAGCTCAAGCTGATGGGCGTCGACGTCGCCAGCTTCGGCGACCCGTTCGCCGGTCCCGAGCGGGGCGCGCTCGGCGTCACCTACACCGACCCGGTCGCCGGGGTCTACAAGCGGCTCGTCGTCAGCGACGACGCGCGGACCCTGCTCGGCGGCGTCCTCGTCGGCGACGCCGAGGCCTACGGCACGCTCCGCGCCCACGTCGGCGGCGGCCTGCCGGGCGCGCCCGAGCAGATGCTGTTCGGCGGCACCGAGGCGGCGGGCGGCGAGCTGCCCGGCGCGACGGTCATCTGCTCCTGCAACAATGTCACCGCCGAGGGCATCCGCCGCACGGTCGCCGAGTGCTCCCTGACCGACGTCGCGGGCGTGAAGGACCGCACCAGGGCCGGGACGAGCTGCGGAAGCTGCGTCCCGCTGGTGAAGCGGATCCTGGACGCCGAGCTGACCGCCGCGGGGATCGAGGTCAGCAAGGCGATCTGCGAGCACTTCGACTACAGCCGCGCCGAGCTGTTCGACATCGTCCGGGCCGGGCGGGTCGGGAGCTTCACCCAGCTCGTGCAGGAGCACGGGACGGGCCGCGGCTGCGACATCTGCAAGCCCGCCGTCGCCTCCATCCTCGCCAGCCTGGGCAACGGCCACATCCTCGAAGGCGAGCAGGCGGCGCTGCAGGACACCAACGACCACTTCCTGGCCAACCTGCAGAAGAACGGCACGTACTCGGTGGTCCCGCGGGTCCCCGGCGGCGAGATCACCCCCGAGAGGCTCATCGTGATCGGGGAGGTGGCGCGCGACTTCGGGCTCTACACCAAGATCACCGGCGGTCAGCGGATCGACCTGTTCGGCGCCCGTGTCGAGCAGCTGCCCGAGATCTGGCGGCGGCTCGTCGAGGCCGGGTTCGAGTCCGGCCACGCCTACGGCAAGGCGCTGCGCACGGTGAAGTCGTGCGTGGGCTCCACCTGGTGCCGCTACGGCGTCCAGGACTCGGCCGCGATGGCGATCCGGCTGGAGCTGCGCTACCGGGGGCTGCGCGCCCCGCACAAGCTGAAGTCGGCCGTGTCCGGCTGCGCCCGCGAGTGCGCTGAGGCGCAGAGCAAGGACTTCGGCGTCATCGCCACCGAGAACGGCTGGAACCTCTACCTCGCCGGGAACGGCGGCATGCGGCCCCGGCACGCCGACCTGTTCGCCACCGACCTCGCCGGCGAGGAGCTGATCACTTACATCGACCGCTTCCTGATGTTCTACATCCGCACCGCCGACCGGCTCCAGCGCACCGCGAGCTGGCTGGAGTCCCTCGACGGCGGCCTGGACTACCTGCGCGAGGTGATCGTGGACGACCGGCTCGGCATCTGCGCCGACCTCGACGCGGCCATGGCCCGCCACGTCGCCTCCTACTCCGACGAGTGGCGCGACACCCTGGAGGACCCCGAGCGGCTCCGCCGGTTCGTGTCGTTCGTCAACGCGCCGCAGACCCCCGACCCGAGCATCGCCTTCGAGGTCGAGCGCGACCAGATCAAGCCGCTCCCCCTGGAGGTGAAGCGGTGAGCGCCGCGGACCCGGCGGGCGTGGTCGTCGTCGGCAACGGCATGGCCGGCTCCCGGTTCGTGGACGAGCTGCGGTCCCGGGACGCCGCGACGCCGGTGACGGTGTTCGGCGCTGAGGCGCAGCGCCCCTACAACCGGATCCTGTTGTCGAATGTCCTCGCCGGGAAGACGCGTCCCGACCACATCAGCCTGGTCGACGCCGCCTGGTACGCCTCGCACGGCGTGGACGCCCGCCTCGGCGTCGAGGTCACCCGCATCGACCGCGAGGCCAGGACCGTGCACGCATCGGACGGGACGGTCACCCCCTACGGCACGCTCGTCCTCGCGACCGGCAGCACCGCGTTCGTCCCGCCGATGCCGGGTCTGGAGGACGGCCTTCCGGGTGGCGCGCAGGTGTTCCGCACGCTGGAGGACTGCCGCCGCATCTCCGCCCTGGCCGAGTCGGCGCGCCGCGCGGTGGTCGTCGGCGGCGGGCTGCTGGGCATCGAGGCGGCGCGCGGGCTCACCGGCCTCGGCCTGGAGGTGACGGTCCTGCACCTGGCCGGGCACCTCATGGAGCGCCAGCTCGACCCCGCCGCCGGGAAGGTCCTGGCCCGTACCCTGGAGGCCCTCGGCATCGGCACCCGGCTGCAGGCCGCGGTCACGGGGCTGCGTACCGCGGGCGGCGCGGTGAGCGGCGTCGAGCTGGCCCTGCCCGGCGGCGGGACCGAGGTCGTCGACGCCGACCTGGTCGTCCTGTCCTGCGGAGTCCGGCCCGAGGTGGGCCTGGCCCGGGATGCGGGCCTGGCCGTCGGCCGGGCCGTGATCGTCGACGACGAGCTGCGGTCGGTCACCGACCCGTCCGTCCGCGCCATCGGCGAGTGCTCCGAGCACCGCGACGAGGTGTACGGGCTGGTGGCGCCCGCGTGGGAGCAGGCGGCCGTGCTCGCGGGGCTGCTCGCCGGCACCGACCCCGCGGCGCGGTTCACCGGCGCCCGCCAGATCACCCGGCTCAAGGCCGCCGGGATCGAGCTGGCGTCGATGGGGGAGACGCACTTCGGCGACGACGACGAGGACGTGGAGGTCGTCCGGTTCACCGACGCGGCGCGCGGCACCTACAAGAAGGCCGTGATCCGGGACGGGCGGCTGATCGGCGCGATCCTGCTCGGCGAGACCTCCACCGCGGGGACGCTCACCCAGCTCTACGACCGGGCCTCGCCGCTGCCCGCCGAGCGCCTCGGCCTGCTGTTCCCCGGCGTCGGCGCGGCGCCCGAGGCCGAGTCGCCGGTGCGGATGCCGGACGCGGCGACCGTCTGCCAGTGCAACAACGTCAGCAAGGGCCAGATCCGCGCCTGCTGGCAGCGCGGCGCCCGCACGGCCGAGGACGTCGCCGGCGCCACCCGGGCGAGCACCGGTTGCGGAAGCTGCCGCTCCGCCGTGGAGGGCATCGTCGCCTGGCTGGAGGAGCAGGACACCGCGGACGTCGCCTGAGCGGCCGGCGGGTAGGCTCCGCCGCATGCTCGACGGACGCCCGCTGATCGACGCGCACGTGCACGCCGCCCGGCTGCCCACGCTCCGCCCGGCCTGGCGGCGCTGGGCGGAGGAGTTCGGCTCGTCCCACCCCTGGCAGGACCTCTACGACGAGGACGGCACGCTCGTGCCCGAGCGGGTGGACGCCTACTTCGAGGGCGAGGGCGTCGACGTCGCCCTGCTGCTGTGCGAGTACAGCCCGCGGACCACCGGCACGCAGCCCATCGAGGACCTGCGGCCCCTGCTGGAGCACAACCCGCGGCGCTTCAGGCCGATCGCCAACGTCAACCCCCACCTGCACTACCCGATCGGCGCCGAGGTCGAGCGGCAGCTCGGGTTCGGCGCCGTCGCCCTGAAGCTGCACCCGGTGCACGGCGGGTTCAGCGTCGCCGACCCCGAGCTCCACCCCGCCTACGAGGTGTGCCGCGACGCCGGCGTCCCGGTCGTCGTCCACTGCGGGACCAGCTCGTTCCCCGGCTCGGTCAACCGGTACGCCGATCCCACCGCGGTCGACGACGTGCTGCGGCTGTTCCCCGGCCTGACGTTCGTCCTCGCCCACGGCGGGCGCGGCTGGTGGTACGACGCCGCCGCGTTCCTCGCGCTGTCCCGCGAGGAGGTGTGGATCGAGCTGTCCGGGCTGCCGCCCCGCCGGCTCCCCGAGTACTACGCCCGGCACGACCTGCGGCGCCTGGCCCGCAGGTTCGTCTTCGGCACCGACTGGCCCGGCGTGCCCGGAATCGCCCGCAACGCCCGCGCCGTCGCCGCCCTAGGCCTCGACGAGGAGACTCTCGCGCTCGTCCTCGCCGGCAACGCCCTGCAGGTCTACAAGGGCCTGACCGTCCCGCCGCCCGCCCGAGAGGACTCTCGCATGCCCGACGCGGACCCCTTCACCGACGACGTCGTCACGCAGATCGCCCGGCACATGAACGAGGACCACGCCGCCGACTGCCTGACGATCTGCCGCGCGCTCGGCGGGCGCCCCGGCGCGACCGCGGCGCGGATGACCGGACTGGACGCGGAGGGCATCGAGTTCGCCGTCGCCGACGGGGGCGTCGAGCACCCGGTCCGGATCCCGTTCGGCGAGCGGCTCACGGAACGTTCTCAGGTGCGCCGCGAGGTCGTCCGCATGACCGAGCGCGCCCGCGCCGCGCTCGCCGGCGGGCGGGACGCTCCCGACGAACCGTAGGCGGCGCACGCCGCGTGACCGGCCGCTGACCGGCAGGAACGCTCGTTCCGTCGCAAATTCGGATATCGGCCGACCGGAAAGGGGGCGCGGTTTCGGCGGCGGGCTGGAGGAGATCCGGTAGGCAGCCGAGGGGCCCGCGGTGGGCCCCCGACCCCCACGGAGGCCGACATGCTCGCGATCGTCGCCGCGATCGTCTTCGCACTTGCCCTGCTGTTCGACCTGGCCGACATCTCCTCGGACGCCATCAACAACAGCACCCTGACCGTCCTCGGCCTGCTGCTGATCGCCCTGCACCTCGGGGGCGTCGGCACCGGCACCTCCGCGAGCTGGCGGCCGCGGCGCCGCGGCCGCCGGTGACCGGCCGCCCCGGCCGCCGGACCCGGCGGGCGGGGCTCACGACGCACGAGAGAAGCGGACCCGGCAGGGTGCGCCGACACGGGACCGACCGACGTGGAC
>NZ_JBEZJP010000424.1:0-7180 GCF_040653175.1 Actinomadura sp. NPDC048032 | reverse complement strand
GACCGACGTCGTCGCCCTCTTCGAGGAGCAGGCGGCCCGCACTCCGGACGCCACGGCGATCGAGGCGGGCGGCGCCGCCCTCACCTACGCCGAGCTGGACGAGCGGGCGTCCGCGCTCGCCGCCGAGCTGCGCGCCCGGGGCGCCGGGCCGGAGAGCGTCGTCGCGCTCGCGCTGCCGCGCACGCCCGATCTCGTCGTCGCCCTCCTCGGGGTCCTGAAGGCGGGCGCCGCCTACCTGCCGCTGGACCTCGACCATCCCGCCGACCGGCTCGCCTACATGCTGGACGACGCCGGGCCCCTCTGCGCGATCGTCACCCGCGACACCGCGCCGCTGCTCCCCGAAGCCACCGAACTCCTGGTGCTCGGCACCAACCTCCGCGACGTCGGAAACACCCGCACGGCGCCTCCGCGTCCGGACGACCTCGCCTACGTCATCTACACCTCCGGCTCCACCGGCCGCCCCAAGGGCGTGGCGATCCCGCACGGCGCGCTCACGAACTTCCTGCTCACCACCCGTGCCCGGCTGGACCTCGGCGCCGGCGACCGGCTCGTCGCCGTCACCACCGTCGCCTTCGACATCGCCGCCCTGGAACTGTTCGTCCCGCTGATCAGCGGCGCGACGGTCGTCTTCGCGGGCCGTGACACGGTCCGCGACCCGGCCGCCCTCGCCGGGCTCCTGGCGGACGCGACGATCGTCCAGGGCACCCCGTCGCTGCTCGGCACGCTCGACCCGCAAGCGTTGAAGGGGCTGCGCGTCCTGGTCGGCGGTGAGGCGCTGCCGCCCGCCCTCGCGGCGTCGCTCGCGGAGTCGGCGACGCTCGCCACCAACATGTACGGGCCGACCGAGGCGACGATCTGGGCGACGTCCGCGGACCTTCCCGCGGACGGCATCGGCACGCCCTTCTGGAACACCCGCGCCCACATCCTGGACGCCGCCCTCCGCCCGGTCCCGCCGGGTGTCCCCGGCGAGCTGTACCTGGCGGGCGCGCAGCTCGCCCGCGGCTACGCCGGCCGCCCCGACCTGACCGCGGAGCGCTTCGTCGCCGACCCGTCCGGCCCGCCCGGATCCCGGATGTACCGGACGGGCGACCTCGCGCGGCGCGCCCGCGACGGGTCCGTCGAGTACCTCGGCCGCACCGACGACCAGGTGAAGATCCGCGGGTTCCGGATCGAGCCCGCCGAGGCGCAGGCCGTGCTCGCCGCGCAGCCGGGCGTCGCGCAGGCCGCGGTCGCCGTCCGCGAGGACCGCCCCGGCGATCCCCGTCTGGTCGGCTACTACGTCCCCGCCGAGAGACTGGACGAAGCAGCCCTGCGCGACGCGCTCGCCGGCGCGCTGCCCGAGTACATGGTGCCGTCCGCCCTGATCGCCCTGGAGGAACTGCCCCGCACGGTCAACGGCAAGCTCGACCGCGCCGCGCTGCCCGCGCCCGAGGCCGAGGTGTCGGGACGGGCGCCGCGCGACGCCCGCGAGGCCGCCCTGTGCGCGATCTTCGCCGAGCTGCTCGGCGTCGAGGGCGTCGGCATCGACGACGACTTCTTCGCGCTCGGCGGGCACTCGCTGCTGGCGGCGCGCCTCGCGGCCAGGGCCCGGACCGTCCTCGGCGCGGAGCCGTTGATCGCGGACGTGTTCGAGGCGCCGACCGTCGCCGCGCTCGCGCCCCGCCTGGTCGCGACCGGCGCCGTCCGCGTCCGCGACGTCGCGCGGCCCGAGATCGTCCCCGCGTCGGCGGCGCAGCGCGGCCTCTGGCTGGAGGAGCGGCTCCGCGGCCCGTCGGCGTCCTACTCGCTGCCGCTCGGGATCCGCCTGCACGGCCCGGTCGACGAGGACGCCCTCGACCGGGCGTTCGCCGATGTCGTGGCCCGCCACGAGGCGCTGCGCACGCTCCTCGTCGAGGGACCGGACGGCCTGCCCGTCCAGCGCGTCCTCGACCCGGACGTCCCCGCCGGCCTCGCCGTCGTCGACGCGCGGGACGAGACGCCGGAAGGGCTCGCGGCCATCGAGAAGGCCGCCACCGCGCACGTCTTCGACATCGGGCGCGACCTCCCCGTCCGCGGCACCCTCGTCCGGACGGGCGACGCCGGCTGGTCGCTGATCCTCCTCCTGCACCACGCCGCCGCCGACGAATGGTCGTTCACACCGTTGCTGGCCGACCTGGCCCGCGCCTACGAGGCCCGCCGGGACGGACGGGCCCCCGGCTGGGAGCCGCTGCCCGTCCAGTACGCCGACTACGCGACCTGGCAGCGCGAGACGTCCCCCGGCACGGCGCCGCAGCTCGACTTCTGGGCGGACGCGCTCTCCGGGCTGCCCGAGGAGACGGTCCTGCCGTTCGACCGGCCCCGCCCGGCCGAGGCGAGCCGCCGCGGCGGGCTGGTGCCGTTCCGGCTCCCGGCGGAGGGGGCGCGGCGCCTCGCGCGCGACACCGGCGCCAGCGTGTTCATGGTGCTGCACGCCGCCGTCGCCGCGCTGCTCCAGCGGTCCGGCGCGGGCGACGACGTCGCCGTCGGCTCCCCGATCGCCGGGCGCGCCGACGACGACCTCGCCGGCCTGGTCGGCGTCTTCGTCAACCCGCTGGTGCTGCGCACCGACCTGTCCGGCGATCCGACCTTCGCCGAGCTGCTCCGGCGCGTCCGGGCCGCCGACCTCGCCGCGTTCTCCCGCGCCGACGTCCCCTTCGAGCGGGTCGTCGAGCGGCTCGCGCCCGAACGCTCCCTCGCCCGCAGCCCCCTGTTCCAGGTGATGATCGTCCACCAGAGGCTGGAGGACGTGCGGCTCGCGCTGCCCGGCGTGCGCGCCGAGCCGTTCCTGCCGGAGACCGGCGGCGTGAAGTTCGACCTCGACCTGTACTTCGCGGAGGGCGACGACGAGATCGAGGGGTTCGCCGCGTTCGCCGCCGACCTGTTCGACGCTTCGACCGTCGAGCGGTTGACCGACGACCTCGGCGCGCTGCTCGCCCAGGTCACCGCGGACCCCGGCCGGCGGCTGTCCTCCCTCGGCGCGCCCGTCGAGCACCCCGACACCGCGCGGGAGTTCCCCGTCCGGACGGCCGCCGGGCTCATCGAGGCGCAGGTGGAGCGGACCC
The DNA here is from genome assembly GCF_040653175.1 of Actinomadura sp. NPDC048032. Classification (NCBI taxonomy): domain Bacteria; kingdom Bacillati; phylum Actinomycetota; class Actinomycetes; order Streptosporangiales; family Thermomonosporaceae; genus Actinomadura; species Actinomadura sp. NPDC048032. The sequence goes on along the minus strand of NZ_JBEZJP010000424.1, from coordinate 4,100 downwards.
CGCACAGGACCGCCGTGGTCTTCGGCGACACCGCCCTCACCTACGCCGACCTCGACCGCCGCGCCGAGGCGCTCGCCGACCGCCTCGCCGCCGCCGGGGCGGGCCCCGAGCATGTCGTCGCGCTCGCGCTGCCCCGCTCCGACGAGTTCGCCGTCGCCCTGTACGCGGTGCTGAAGACGGGGGCCGCCTACCTGCCGATCGACCTGTCGTACCCGCCCGCCCGCGTCGCCGCGATGCTCGACGCCGTCCGGCCGCTGCTGGTGCTCGGACGCGACGAGCCGCCGCGGGACGCACCCCGCCGCGAACGCCCCGACGTCCGCCCCGACCACACGTCCTACGTCGTCTTCACCTCCGGCTCCACCGGGACGCCCAAGGCCGTCGCCGGCACCCAGCGCGCCCTCGCCAACCGCCTCGCCTGGGGCGCCGGCCTCGCCGCGCCCGGCGTCCGCGCCGCCAAGAGCTCGCCCGCGTTCATCGACGGGACGACCGAAGTGCTCGGCGGCCTGGTCGCGGGCGACACGGTCGTCATCGCCGACGCCGAGACGGCCGCCGACGCCGTCGCGCTCGCCGACTTCGTCGACCGACACGGCGTCGGCCTCGTCACGCTCGTCCCGAGTCTGCTGGCGGTCCTCGCGGACAACGGCCTGCCGCCCTCGGTCACCACCTGGATCAGCAGCGGCGAGGCGCTCCCCAGCGCGCTCGCCGAGCAGGTCCCGGGGCGGCTGGTCAACCTGTACGGATGCTCGGAGGCCGCCGGGGACAGCCTCATCGCCGAGGCGGGCGGGCTGCGGCCCATCGCCAACACCCGCGCTCACGTGCTGGACGCCGCGCTCCGCGAGGTGCCCGTCGGGGAGCTGTACCTCGCGGGCGACGGCCTGGCGCGCGGATACCTCGGCGACCCCGCCCGCACGGCCGAGCGCTTCGTCGCGAACCCGTTCGGCCCGCCCGGCTCCCGCCTCTACCGCACCGGGGACCGCGTCCGCCGCCGCCCGGACGGCGGGCTGGACTTCCTCGGCCGCGCCGACGAGCAGCTCACGATCCGCGGCTTCCGGATCGAGCCGGGGGAGGTGGAGTCCGCGCTCGCCGCCCTGCCCGGGGTGCGGCGCGCCGCCGTCGCCGCGCACGGATCCCGCCTCGTCGGCTACGTCACGGGCGACGTCGAACCGGAGGCGCTCGACACCGCGCTGCGAGCGGTGCTGCCCGACTATCTCGTCCCCGCCGAACTCGTCGTCCTGGACGAGCTTCCCCTCAACCCGAACGGGAAGGTCGACCGGCGCGCCCTTCCGGAGCCCGGACGCCCAGCGGGCGGGCGGGCCCCGGCCACCGCGCCCGAACGCGTCCTCGCCCGCCTCGCCGCGACCGTCCTCGGCCGCGACTCCGTGGGCGCCGACGACGACTTCTTCCGCACCGGGGGCGACAGCATCAGCGCGGCGCTCCTCGTCGCCCGCGCACGCCGCGCCGGCCTGTCGTTCACCGTCCGGGACGTCTTCCGGCTGCGGACCGTCGAGGCCCTCGCCCGGACCGCCGCGCCCTCCGAGGAGACCAAGCCCGCCCGGACGGGGGACCCGGCCGGTGAGCTTCCGCTATCGCCGCTCCAGGAGGGCCTGCTCTACCACCTGATGCTGGCCGGTGAGGACCGCGACATCTACGTCCAGCAGGCCGTGGTGACGCTGTCAGGACCGGTCGACCCCGAGCGGATGGCGCGGGCCGTGCGCGCCACGCTGGAGAAGTTCCCGAATCTCCGCGCCGGGTTCCGGACCGACGGCGACCGCGCGGTCCAGTTCGTCCCGGACGACTTCGAGACCCCGTGGACGCACGCCGACGTGGCCCCGCAGGACCTGGAGGCGTTCGTCGACGCCCAGCGCGCCGCGCCGTTCGACCCCGCCGCGCCGCCGCTGATCCGCTTCGCCCTCGCCCGCCTGGCCGAGGACGACCACCGGCTGGTCCTCACCTCCGAGCTGATCCTGCTGGACGGCTGGTCCGGCGGCCTGCTCGTCACCTCGCTGCTCGGCGCCTACACCGACGCCGCCGCCGAGGCCCGCCGCCCCGTCCCGCCCTTCCGCGCGTTCCTCGACTGGGTGAACGGCCGCGACAGGACCGCCGCGGCGGACGCCTGGCGCCGCGCGCTCGACGGCTTCGACGAGCCCGCCCTCGTCCGGCCGGGCCTGGTCGACGCGCGCGCCGACCTCGCGGGCGCCGGAGAGGTGCACCGCGCGCTGCCCGCCGGCCTCGCCGAGCGCCTGGACGAGGTCGCACGGGAGCGGGGCGTCACGCCCGGAACCCTCTTCCAGACCGCGTGGGGCCTGGTCCTCATGGGCCTGACCGGACGCGACGACGTCGTCTTCGGCGCCTCGGTCTCCGGACGCCACCCCGACGTGGACGGCGTCGAGTCGATGGTCGGCCTGCTGTTCAACACCGTCCCCGTCCGCGTGCAGGCGGGCCCGGCGGACGCCCTCGCCACCGTCCTCGACCGGGTCCAGGCCGCGCAGTCCGAGCTGTTCGACCACTCCTTCGTCGCCCTCGCCGACGTCCAGCGCGCCACCGGGCTCGGCACCCTCTTCGACACGCTGTTCGTCTTCCAGAACTTCCCGGGGATGCCGACCGGCCGCGCCTTCGGACCGGACGGCGACCTGCGGGTCCTCGGGCGCGAGGTCCGCGACGCCACCCACTACCCGATCACCATGGTCGTCGAGCCGGACGCCGGTCTGCGCGTCATGTACCGGGGCGACGCGTTCACCGAAGCCGAGGCCGAACGCGTCACCGACCGCTACGTCCGGGTCCTGAGGCGCCTCGCCGAAGCGCCCGAGACCCCGTGCCACCGGCTCGACCTCCTTCTCCCGCCGGAACACGACCGGCTCCGGCGCGACTGGGACGAGGCGCGGCACCCCGTGCCCGAGCTGACGGTCGCGGAGCTGCTCGCCGAGCGCGCGGCCGAGCGGCCCGGCGACCCCGCGCTCGTGTCCCTCCCGGACGTCCGCCTCACCTACGGCGAGCTGAACGCCGAGGTGAACCGGCTCGCGCGGCTCCTGCTGGCCAACGGCGCCGGTCCCGAGAAGGTCGTCGCGCTCGCCCTGCCGCGCTCGGCGCGGATGGTCGTCGCCCTGTTCGCCGTCCTGCGCACGGGCGCCGCCTACCTGCCGCTGGAACTGGACTACCCGGCCGACCGGCTCGACTTCATGCTCAAGGACGCGGCGCCGGTCTGCCTGGTCTCGCATCGCCACATCGCCGCCGGCCTCGCGCACTCCGGGGCCACCCTCGCGCTGGACGACCCGGCGACCGCCCAGGCCCTCGCGGCGCAGCCCGGCCACGACCTGGAACCGGACGAGGTCCCCGGCTTCGCGCCCGGCACGCCCCGCAGGCTCGACCACCCCGCCTACGTCATCTACACGTCGGGCTCCACCGGGCGGCCCAAGGGCGTGGTGACGCCCTACCGGGGCCTCACCAACATGCAGTTCAACCACCGCGCCAACATCTTCGACCCGGTGGTCGCGTCGGCGGGGCGCCGCCTCCGCATCGCCCACACCGTCTCCTTCTCCTTCGACATGTCGTGGGAGGAGCTGCTCTGGCTCGTCGAAGGCCACGAGGTGCACGTCTGCGACGAGGACCTCCGCCGCGACGCCCAGGCCCTCACCGCCTACCTGCGGCAGCACGAGATCGACGTCATCAACGTGACGCCGACCTACGCCCAGCAGCTCCTGGAGGAGGGGCTCCTCGACGGCGGGCACCGGCCGCCCCTCGTCCTCCTCGGCGGCGAGGCCGTCCCGGCGTCGGTGTGGGAGCGGCTCGCGCGCGCCGACGGCGTCCTCGGCTACAACCTCTACGGCCCGACCGAGTACACGATCAACACCCTCGGCGGCGGGACGGGGGACAGCGCGACACCGACGGTCGGCAAGCCGATCTGGAACACCCGCGGGTACGTCCTGGACGCCTGGCTGCGCCCCGTCCCGCCGGGTGCGCCGGGCGAGCTGTACATCGCGGGCGCCGGGCTGGCGCGCGGCTACCTCGGCCGCGCGCTTCCAGAACCAGTGCGCGGTGGAGTCCCTCTGCCAGACGCAGGTCACCACCGGCGGCGACGTCAAGATCGGCACCTTCCGGCAGAG
>NZ_JBEZJP010000423.1:0-7186 GCF_040653175.1 Actinomadura sp. NPDC048032 | reverse complement strand
CCCTGCAGCGGGGCCCGGACCCCGGCGGAGCAGGTCCTCCCTCGTCGTGTGGCGGGAGCTCAGCGGCGGCGCCTGCGGGCGCGGCGGATGGCGGCGGCCGCGCCGATCGCGGCGACGGTGGCGCCCGCGGCGGTGGCCATGGTGGCCTCCTTGCCGCCGACGCGGCGGCCGACGACGGCGTGCCGTCCGGCGGTCTCCTCCATCACGGCGCGCAGGGCCGCGGCGTTGTCGTGGAGGGGTTTCCAGCCGGCGGCGCGCAGCCGCGCGCAGTCCACGACCCACGGGTAGGCCACGTAGTGCAGGTCGGTGGCGGGCGCCGGGGTCATGCCGAGCCGGTGCAGGCGCTGCGCCATCCCGAAGGTGAGGGCGGCGGGCAGCTCGAAGTGGCGCTTGCCGGTGATCTCGGCGACCTCCTCGGGGCCGAGCCAGCCTTCGGAGCCGACCGCGAGGGGGCCGGGCACGTTCTCGGTGACGACGACGTCCAGCGCGGACGCGAGGTCGTCGATGTGGCAGAACTGCCAGCCGGGCGTGCTGCCCTTGACCGACAGCAGCCGCGGCGCCTCGAAGTGGCGGGTGACGACGGTGTCCACGCCCGGCCCGGCGAGCGCGGCCGGCCGGACGACGGTGACCTCGACCCCCGGGTGGGTGAGGTGCGCCGTGGCGGCCAGTTCCTCGATCTCCAGGTAGTCGCCGGCGATGGAGGTGCTGGCCTCGGCGAGCAGCGGGGCGTCCTCGCTCAGCGGGACCTCGTTGTCCGGCCCCGCCCCGTAGACCATCGCGGACGTGACGAGGACCACGCGCCGGACGCGGGCCGCCGCCGCGGCGGTGACCACGGTCTGGGCGCCGCGGACGTTGTGGGTCCGGCGCTCGCGCGGGTCCGCGTCCGGGGACCGTTCGAGGTCCAGATTGACGATCACGTCGACGTCGGAGAGCCGGCCGGGCAGCAGCGGATCCCTGATGTCGACGACACGCCAGGTGACGCCGGACACGTCGCCGCGGTGCCCGTCGATGGCGACGACCTTGCGGATCTCTTCCCGTTCGGCGAGCCGGGCGGCCAGCAGCCGCCCCGCGCCGGTGGCCGCGCCGGTGACGGCGACGACCGGGCCCTTGCTACGCCGAGGGCGAACCTTGCCCGTTGCCACGGGGGTGCCCCCTTCCTTGAGTACGCGACCTTGCCGGGACCGGCTAACGTTGCGGATATGAGCCCATCATGCATCCCAGGGGCAAACCGATGAGTGACACTCCGTTCGGCTTCAACCGTCCCGGGGACGGCGACGACGACGACCGGCCCCAGGATCCGTTCAAGGGCATGGGCGGCGACATGGCCCAGTTCGCCGACATGCTGCACCGGTTCGCGGACATGATCGGCGCGCAGGGTGCGGGCGGCGAGGGCGGCGGCCCCCTCAACTGGGACCTGGCCAAGAACATCGCCCGGCACACCGTGGTGGAGCAGGGCGACCCGTCGGTGGTGGACACCGAGCGGCGCCAGGTCGAGGAGGCGCTGCGCCTGGCGGAGCTGTGGCTCGACGAGCGGACGACGCTGCCCGCCGGGATCCGCACGCCGCAGGCGTGGAGCCGGTCGGAGTGGATCGAGCAGACGCTCCCGGTGTGGGCGAAGGTGTGCGACCCGATCGCGGCCCGCATGGTCGAGTCGATGGGCGGGGCGCTCGGCGGCGGCGACATCCCGGCCGAGATGCAGGCGATGGCGGGCCCGCTGATCGGGATGGTCAAGCAGATGGCCGGGGCGATGGTCGGCGGCCAGGCCGGGCAGGCGCTCGGCGGGCTGGCCCGCGAGGTGACCGGCTCCGCCGACGTGGGGCTGCCGCTGGCGCCCGACGGCGTCGGCGCGCTGCTGCCCGCGGGCGTCGAGGCGTTCGGGGAGGGCCTGGAGGTCTCCTCCGACGAGGTCCGGCTCTACCTGGCGCTGCGCGAGGCCGCGCACCAGCGGCTGTTCACGCACGTGCCGTGGCTGCGGGCGCACATGCTGGGCGCGGTCGAGGAGTACGCGCGCGGCATCACCGTCGACCTGTCGGGCATCGAGCAGGCCGTGCAGGGGCTCGACATGAGCAACCCGGAGGCCATCCAGGAGGCGCTCGGCGGGGAGATCCAGCTCCAGCCCGAGGAGACGCCGCGGCAGAAGGCGGCGCTGGCCCGGCTGGAGACGACGCTGGCGCTCGTCGAGGGCTGGGTCGACACGGTCGTGAACGAGGCCGCGCAGGGCCGGCTGCCCGGCTCGGTGAAGCTGGCGGAGGCGGTGCGGCGGCGCCGCGCGACGGGCGGCCCGGCGGAGCGGACGTTCGCGACGCTCGTCGGCCTGGAGCTGCGGCCGCGCCGGCTGCGGGAGGCCGCGGCGCTGTGGCGGTCGCTGACCGAGGCCCGCGGCGCCGAGGGCCGGGACGCGGTCTGGGAGCACCCCGACCTGCTGCCGACGTCCGACGACCTCGACGACCCGGAGGGCTTCGTCCACGGCCGCGACGAGATCGAGGGCCTGTCCGACATCGACCTGTCCAAGCTCACCCGGGGTCTGGACGAGGACGAGAAGCCCGACGAGAAGCCCGACGAGAAGCCCGACGAGAAGGAGTCCGGCGACGCGAAGGGGCCGGACGGCGGGGAGCCCGGCGGCGAACGGGGGCCCGGCGACGAGGGGCCGCGCGCATGAGCCGGTCGCGCCCGTCGCGGGTGAACGGCTGCCGCTACGAGCCGGGCTCGTCCACGAACGCGATCCGGAGGCGGGTCGCGCGGGCGAGCCTGTGCTGGCAGCGCCCGCTCGACCAGGAACGCCGCCGCCGCCATCCGGCCAACTCCCGCTACCCCCGCGTCGGCCGCACATGAGGCGCTCACCGGGCCCGCGGTCGTGACGGCCGGGGTCCTCTACGGGGACGCGGTGCGCGTCCTCTCGTCCTGGCGGGCGCCCGATTCCGGCCAGGACGGGCTGCGGCAGGAGTTCCTCCGGCATCTGGAGCGGCACCCGGCCGACGGCCTGTGGCGCGAGTGCGCTGACGCGCACATCACGGCCAGCACCGCCGTGCTCGACGCGTCCGGTACCCGGGTCCTGCTGACGCTGCATTCGAAGGTGAAGGCGTGGCTCCAGCTCGGCGGGCACTGCGAGCCGGGCGATGTCGCGCTCGCGGGTGCGGCGCTCCGCGAGGCGACGGAGGAGTCAGGCATCCCGGGCCTGCGGCTGTTCCCGGGGCCCGTCCAGCTCGACCGGCACGAGGTCCCCTGCCACCCGCGGGGGACCTGGCATCTGGACGTGCAGTACGTCGCGGTCGCCCCGGAAGGCGCCCGGCACGCGATCTCGGACGAGTCGGACGATCTCCGCTGGTTCCCGGTGGACGATCTGCCGGAGTCGGCCGACGCGGCGGTCCGGCGGCTGGTGGCCCGGGCGGTCGCCGCGCGAGCGTGACGCCCCGGTCAGCGGCCGAGCGGGTGGCCTTCGAGGAGGGCGCGGGTGTTCTCCCAGCCTTCCAGGCCGGGGTCGAGGAACCGCAGGTCGTCGAGGGTGCGGAGGCGGTGCCAGCCGGGGCCCTGGGGCACGAGGCCGGGGCGCGGCGCGGCGGCCCGGAGCCGGGCGAGGGCGTCGGGGGTGTCGAGGTCGACCTCGCGCAGGGCGCCGGCCAGCCAATCCGGCAGCGGGAGGCGGGCGGCGAGGGCGACCAGGCCGTTGCCGAGGGCGGCGGCGCCTTCGGCCTGGCAGGCGGCGGCCGGAGCGGAGCCGAGGGCGCGGAAGAGCTTGCCGAGCAGCAGCGGCGGCAGGTCCGGGGCGTCGGGGGCGATCAGCGCGGCGGTCTCGGCGCCGAGGGCGTGCAGGGCGGCGAACGCGCCGGCGAGCGTGCCCTCCCGGACGATCGGCGTGCCCGGCCAGGTGACGGCCTCGGCGTCCGGCTGGTCCGGCGGGTCCAGGACGAGCGCGGGCGTCACGAGTTCGAGTCCGGCGACGACCTCGTAGGTGTCCTCGAGGAGCGCGAGCCGGTAGTCCTCCGGGTCGAGGCCGGGGGGCACGGCGGAGCGAAGCGGCCACGCGAGCACGGCGGCGCAGCGCGCCGGCCCTTCGGGCGTGTGACCCGTGGCGACCTGGTCGGTCACCCGGCGGCCTCGTGCGGGTACGCCTCGCCGGGGTGCAGGCCGTCGCCGTGGTGGATGTCGGCGACGTCGCCGGGGGCGTCCGCTTCGAGCGGCAGGTGGGCGGCGGCGGCGACGCCCTCCAGGTAGCCGCGGGCGCGGTCGGCCTTCGGGTAGTTGCCGACCAGCTCCCAGAAGTCGGCGCCGTGCCCGGGGATGAGCAGGTGCGCCAGCTCGTGGACCAGGACGTAGTCGACGACCCAGCCGGGCATGCCGCGCAGCCGCGTGGACAGCCGGATGGTGCCGTCGTCGGGGGTGCACGATCCCCAGCGGGCGCGCTGGTTGGCGACCCATCGGACGCTGACCGGGTCGGCGCGGCCGGCCAGGTAGCGGCGGGACAGCTCGCGGGCGCGGGACTGGAGGTCGGCGTCGGTGGGCCGCCGCCGGCGTTCCCGCTCCGCGAGGCGTTCCAGGATGGTCGCGATCCACTGTTCCTCTTCGGCCTTGCTCAGCCTTGACGGAACCATCACCACCACCTTGTCGCCCTCACGGTAGGCGGACACGGTGCGCCTGCGCCTCGGGCTGCGGCGGACCTCAACGTTAGGGGGCACGGTCAGAACCGTACTCGAATTTTTGCCGAATCCACAGGGGGTGTTTGACGTTACCGCAGGTCAACCCCTATGTTTTAGACAGTTCTCCAGCGGTTCCACCAATCTCGGCGGACCGTTGCGGCGGTGCGCCCGCGCACTTTACTCGCCTGAGAATTGCGGGCTGCGCTTCTCCCGCTGCGCCGCGAGGCCCTCGCGCATGTCCCGGGAGGCCATCGTCACCGGCTGGGCGAGGGACTCCCAGCGCAGCGCCGACTCCATGTCGGGGTGGCCGCCGTTCGCCAGGGCGACCTTGGTGAGCCGGGTCGCGATCGGCGCCTGCGCGGCGATCCGCTCGGCGACGGCGAGGGACTCCGCCAGCACGTCCTCGCGCGGGAAGGCCTGGTTGACCAGGCCGTGCCCGGCGGCCTCGGCGCCGGTGAGGACCCGTCCGGCCAGCAGCATCTCGCGGGCCAGCGGCAGCCCGGCGACCTCGGGGAACAGCCAGGTCGCGGCCATGCCGGGGTGCAGGCCGAGGGCGGTGAACGGGGCGAGCAGCTTGGCGTCCCGCGCCGCGTACCGCAGGTCGCAGGCCAGCGCGAGGCAGAGGCCGGCTCCGACGGCGTGCCCGTTGACGGCGGCGATCGTCGGCACCTCCAGGCCGCGGATCGCGAGCCACGTCCGGTAGAACTCCAGCATCCGGTCGCGCAGCGGCGGGACGGCGACGTCGCCGGTTCCGGCCAGCCAGGACAGCTCGCCGCCGGAGCTGAACGCGGTGCCGGCGCCGGTCACGACGACGCAGCGCAGCGCGGCGTCGGCGCGCAGGTCCTCGACGGCCCGCTTCCAGGCGGCGGTGAGCTCGTCCGCCATCGCGTTGCGGCGGCCGGGGTCGTTCAGGGTGAGGACGGCGATCCCGTCGGGACGGCGGTCGATCAATAGCACATCGGCAGGCTCCGCGGACATGTCCGGCACCGTACCGTGCCCGCCGCGGCGCGCGGCGCGCGGCCCCGCACCCGCGTGAGAAAGCGCACACTTACCGCGTTTGAGCAGGTCAGATCGGTGGACCGGTTCCGGCTGCGGGGAGAGTTCGGGATGGTTGTGGCGTGAACGACAGTGGATCATCGACAATGGTCGACGTGAGCGATCTTCCCCGCCGCGCGGTGACGCGGTCAGCAAAGCTGGCGTCCCTCCCCATCGGCTTCGCGGGACGCACCGCCCTCGGCGTGGGGAAGCGGACCTTCGGCCGGCCGGCGGAGACGGTCGCGATGGAGATCCAGACCCGGACCGCCGAGCAGCTGTTCAAGGTGCTCGGCGAGCTCAAGGGCGGCGCGATGAAGCTCGGCCAGATGCTGTCGATCTTCGAGGCGGCGCTGCCCCCGGAGATCGCCGGCCCGTACCGGGCCACGCTGACCAGGCTTCAGGAGGCCGCTCCCCCGCTGCCGGCATCGACCGTCCACAAGGTGCTGGAGGAGTTCCTCGGGGAGGACTGGCGGGACTACTTCGAGTCGTTCGACGACCGGCCGGCCGCCGCCGCGTCGATCGGCCAGGTGCACCGCGCCGTCTGGCACGACGGCCGGGCCGTCGCGGTGAAGGTGCAGTACCCCGGCGCGGGCAAGGCGCTGATCAGCGACTTCAACCAGCTCGCCCGGCTGGGGCGGCTGTTCGGGGTGCTGATGCCGGGCCTGGACGTCAAGTCGATGCTGGCCGAGCTCAAGGAGCGGGTGGTCGAGGAGCTCGACTACACGATCGAGGCCGAGTCGCAGACCCGGTTCCGCGAGGCCTACCTGGACGACCCCGACTTCGCCATTCCCGAGGTCGTCGCGCAGTCCGGCAACATCCTGATCACCGAGTGGATGGACGGCACCGCGCTTTCGAAGATCATTAGCGAGGGGGACCAGGAGACCCGCGACCACGCGGCCCTGCTGTACTGCCGCTTCCTGCTGTCGGGGCCGAAGCGGTCGGGGATGCTGCACGGCGACCCGCACCCCGGCAACTTCCGGCTGCTGGAGGACGGGCGGCTCGGCGTCCTGGACTTCGGCGCCGTCGACCGCATCCCCGGCGGGTTCCAGCGGCGCCTCGGGCTGCTGCTGCGGATCGGCACGATGGCCGACATCGACGAGGTCGAGGAGGCCCTGCGCCGGGAGGACTTCATCCGCGAGGGCGTGGAGATCGACGCCGAGTCGCTGCAGGCGTTCCTCGCGCCGATCACCGAGCCGTTCGTCACCGAGACGTTCAAGTTCAACCGCGAGTGGCTGCGCGACATGGCCGCCCAGGTCACCGACCTGCGGCCGTCCAACGTCGTCCGGCAGCTGAACCTGCCGCCCGAGTACGTGATCATCCACCGGGTGCTGTCGGCGGGCACCGGCGTGCTCTGCCAGCTGGAGTGCGAGATCCCGGCCCGCGCCGAGTCACTGAAGTGGGTGCCCGGCTTCGCCGACGACGCGGACGGCGAGCTGGTCGGCGGCTGACGGCCCCGTCCGGGAGGCGCCGGAAAAGCTCGGGGGGGCCCCGGCCCGCGGTGGGGGGGGGGGGGGCCC
>NZ_JBEZJP010000422.1:0-7195 GCF_040653175.1 Actinomadura sp. NPDC048032 | reverse complement strand
GTCGCGCGGGCCGCCGCGGCCTCCCCCGGCTTCGCGCTCGACGACGGGACGGCACCGTGGGTCGCGGCGATCTGCCGGCGCCTGGACGGGGTGCCGCTCGCGCTGGAGCTGGCGGCGACCCGCGTCCGCGCGCTCGGAGCGCGGGAGCTGGCGGCGCGGCTGGACGACCGCTTCCGCGTGCTGGCGGGCGGCCGGCGCGGCGGCCCGACCCGGCAGCGGACGCTCCGCGCGGTGATCGACTGGAGCTGGGAGCTGCTCACCGGGCCGGAGCGGGTCGCGCTGCGGCGCCTCGCCGTCCACGCGGGCGGTTGCACGCTGGACGCGGCGGAGGCGGTCGGCGACACCGGCGTCGACGTGCTCGCCCGGCTGGTCGACCGTTCCCTCGTCGTCCGGACGGAGGAGGGCCGGTACCGGCTGCTGGAATCGGTCGCCGCCTACGCGCTGGAACGCCTGCGGGAGGCGGGCGAGGAGGACGAGCTCCGCCGCCGCCACGTCCTCCACTACACCGGCCTGGCCGAACAGGCCGCGCAGCGGCTGCGCGGGCCCGAGCAGGGGCGCTGGCTGAAGCTGCTCGACGAGGAGGCCGCGAACCTGCGCGCCGCGCTGAGCGACGGGACGGGATTCCGGCTCGTGAACGCGCTCGCCTGGTACTGGTACCTGCGGGGCCGCTTCGGGGAGGCCCGCCGCGCGTTCGCCGGGGCCCTGTCCGCCGACCGGCAGGCGTCACCGGCCAGAACCGAGGCCGCGACGTGGCTGACCGCCTTCACCATGCTGGTCGGCGAAAGCGCCGATTCGGAAGAGCTTCGGCAGGCCGCCCTGGCCGAACACGACGACCCGTTCGCCAAGGCCAGGGCCGAGTGGCTTCTGAGCCACGTCCATTGGGCGTACGGAGATCTGACCGAGAACGAGCGACGCGTCGACCGCGCTCTGGCGGTGTTCCGGGAGCGGGACGACCGCTGGTTCACAGCCGCCGCGCTCGCGACACGGGCCAAGCTGGCCGTCGGGCATGGCGATCTGGGCTCCATGGAGAGGGACGCCGTGCGGAGCGCCGCGCTGTTCGCCGAGATCGGAGACCCGTGGGGGCGGCTGGAGGCGTCCGACGCGCTCGTCCGGCGCGCCGAGATCACCGGTGACTACGCCGAGGCCGCCCGGCTGCTCCGCGACGGGCTCCGGCTGGCCGAGGAGTCGCGGATGTGGCCGGAGGCCTCGTTCCGGCTGGCCGGCCTCGGTCGCGTCGCGCTCCTCACCGGCGCCCTCGACGAGGCCCGCGACCTGCACGAGCGCGCCCTGGACCTGGCGCGGCGGCACATGGCGCGGTCGGCCGAGGAGTTCGCCGAGGTCGGGCTCGGGCTCGTCGCGCGGGCCCGCGGCGACCTCGACGCCGCCGAGAGGCACCTGCGCGCCCGGCTCGACTGGCTGCGCGGCATCGGCGGGACGGCGGGCCTGGCGTTCGCGCACGCCCAGCTCGGCTTCGTCGCCGAGGAGCGCGGCGACGCCGACCGGGCGCTGGCCCTGCACACCGAGGGGCTCGCCGCCGCCCGCGCCGTCGGCGACCCGCGCGCTATCGCGCTCGCGCTGGAGGGGCTGGCCGGTGCCCGGTCCCTGGCGGGCGACCACGCGGCCGCGGCCGGGCTGCTCGCCGAGGCCGGCGGGCTCCGCGCGGCGGCGGGAGCCGCGCTGCCGCCCGGCGAGCGGCGCGACGTCGACCGGATCGCCGGGAGGATCCGGGACGCCTCCGGCGTTGTCGCCAAGACCGGTGGTCCGGCGTCACCGGGACGATCGGCACCGGCGGGCTGATCGGTTCGGGCCGGGGGAAAGGGAGACATGAGCGAGGATCTCGGCTACGGATGGCAGGGCGAGCTGCTCGACCTGCCCGGCTACCTGAAGCGGGTCGGCCACGACGGCGGCCTGGCCCCCACGGCCGCGACGCTGCGGGCCCTGCACCGCGCGCACGTCACGTCCATCCCGTTCGAGAACCTGGAGATCATGCTCGGGCGGCCGGTCGACCTGTCGCTGGACGCCGTCCAGGCGAAGCTCGTCGAGAGTCCGCGCGGCGGCTACTGCTTCGAGCACAACCGGCTGTTCGCGGCGGTGCTGGAGAGGCTCGGGTACGAGGTCGCGGCGGTGGCGGGGCGGGTCACGATGGGGGCGGCGAAGGTCCTTCCGGCCACGCACGCGCTCCTGCACGTCCGCCCGCCGGACGCGTCGCGGGACGAGCCGGCATGGCTGTGCGACGTGGGGTTCGGCGCCGGTCCGCTGGAGCCGCTGCGGCTCGTGGACGGCGAGGAGGCCGTCCAGGACGGCTGGGGCTTCCGGCTCCGCCGAGGCCGCACCGTCACCGCCTGGACGCCGGAGACGGCGGAATGGGAGCTGCACCAGCGCGGCCCGGACGGCTGGGTCCGGCGCCACACGTTCGTGCTGAACGAGGTGTTCCGCATCGACTTCGAGGTGGGCAGCCACTACGTCTCGACGAGCCCGCGTTCCCCGTTCACGACCCGCCCCTTCGTGCAGAGGTTCTCGTCCGGCTCCCTCCGCGTGCTGGACGGCACGAAGCTGACCACCACCCGTCCGGGCGGGAGCGTCGAGGCCCGCGCGCTCGCCCCCGAGGAGCTGCCGGCGACGCTGGCCGAGGACTTCGGGATCGTCCTGGAGAAGGAGGATGCGGATCGCCTCGTCGGTTTCGTCCGCGCCAGGAGTTAGCCCAGGTCGAGGCGGGCCAGGGCCGCTCTCGTGGTGACGCCGAGCTTGGGATAGGCCTTGTAGAGGTGGTAGCCGACGGTCCGGGGGCTCAGGAACAGCTGCGCGCCGATCTCCCGGTTGCTGAGGCCCGTCGCCGCCAGCCGGGCGACCTGGAGTTCCTGCGGGGTGAGCCGGGCGGCGTAGTCGTCCGGGGAGGCCTGGTCGTCTCGACCGCCCGTGAGGCTCTCCCCGGCGGCGCGCAGTTCGGCCCGGGCGCGGTCGGCCCACGGCGCCGCGCCGAGCCGCGCGAACGCCTCCAGCGCCGCGTGCAGCCGGGCCCGGGCGTCGTTCCGGCGGCGTGACCTCCGGAGCCACTCTCCGTACAGCAGCTCGGTGCGCGCCTGCTCGAAGGGGGTGCCGCCCTCGCGGTGCAGGGCGAGGGCCTTGGAGTACAGCGGGTCTGGGTCGTCCGGGGTCAGGAGGGCCGCGCAGCGTGCCGCGATGGCCTGCACCCAGGGCTGCTGGGTCTGCGCGGCCCAATCGCCGTACCAGTCGGCGGCGTCCCGCGCGCGCTCAGGGGCACCGGCGCGGACGGCCGCCTCGACAAGGTCCGGCAGGGCGGCGATGGCGCCCTGCCGGGAGGGCCCGGCGACGACGTCGGCAAGACGTTCCAGAGCCGCGTCGTACCGGCCGAGCCCGAGGTCGAGCAGGCTGCGCGCGGCGGCGGCGTGCACGTTGCTCGGCGGGAGTCCGCGTGACAGCGCCTCTTCTGTCAGCTCCAGACAGCGTTCCTCGTCCCCCTGGATCGCGGCGAGCTGCCCCAGGCCGGTGTCGAGGTAGACGCGGATGCGGTGCTGGCCCGTGTCGGCGGCGATCCGCACGCCCTCGGTCGCTCCGGTCAGCGCGTCGCGGTACCTGCCGAGCAGCAGGTCGGTCCGGGTCCGGAGCATCAGCACGGGCGCGAGCAGCCCGATCGCGCCCCGGTCGCGGAAGCGCCGCTCCAGCTCCGCCGCGACCTCGGCCGCGCCCCGCACGTCACCGACCATGAGATGCCACATGCCCGCGCGGATCCGCTCGCGCGGCGCGTAGCAGGCGCTCATCGCGTCCATCAGCTCGCGCAGCGCCGCCACGCCGTCGGCCGGCTCCGCGTCCGCGAGCGGGTTCTGCCCGGCGAACACCCGGCTCAGCGCCCGCAGGTGCGGCGCGTTCGGGACGCCGAGGCGCGCGCCCTCGGCGGCGAAGCCGTCCATCGCGGCGAAGTCGCCCGCGTTGGCGGCCGCCACCGCGGCCTGGAAGTACAGGTAGCCGGACGTGCGGGGATCGACCCGCGCGACCGTCGCCGCCGTCTCGGCGAACAGGCGGTGGGCGTCCGCCGCCCGGTCCTGCTCGTCGGCGAGGGACGCCCGGATCAGCGTCAGCTCCGCCCGCGCCAGCGGGTCCGGCAGGTCGGGCTCCGCCCGCGCCGCCAGCTCGACGGCGCGCTCGGGCAGCCCCGCGTCGGCCGACGCCCGCGCCGCCGCCGCCAGCCGCCGGCCGCGCTCGGCCGGGTCCGGGGTGAGACCGGCGGCGGCCTCGTACATGGCGGCGACGGCCGTGTTGCCGCCCGCGTTCCGCTCGGTCTCGGCGGTCCTCTCCAGGACGGCCGCGACGCGCTCGTCCGGTTCCGTCACCGAGCGGGCCAGATGCCAGGCGTGGTGGCACACGTCGCCGCGCTCCAGGTAGGCCTCCGCCAGCGCCCGGTGGGCGGCGAGGCGCTGTCCGAGCGTCGCCTCCCGCACGGCGGCGGTGCGGATCAGCGGGTGCCGCACCTCCAGCCGCCCGTCGGGCGTGGTGCGCAGCAGGCCCGCGCGCTCGGCGGGCTCCAGGTCGCCGATGGAGGCGGGGGCGCCGAACCGGCCCGCCGCCTTCACCACCACCCCGGCGTCGCCGAGATCGTCCACCCCCACGAGCAGGACGAGCCCGCGCGCCGGCCCGGGCAGCGCGGCGATCCGCTCGGCGAACGACCGCAGGATCCGCTCGTAGGCCGACCCGTGGCCGCCCCGGCCCGGCAGTTCGAGCAGCGCGAGGGGGTTGCCCATCGCGCCCGCGAGGATCTCCCGCCGGACGTGGCCGGGCAGGTCGGGGGCGCGCTCGGCCAGCAGCCCGGCCGCCGCGTCCTCGTCGAGGCCGCGCAGGCGCAGCTCGGGCAGCCCCTGCGCGACGAACTCCGGCGCGGCGCACTCCGGTGCGACGGCGTCGCGGGCCGCGAAGACGACCGCGATGGGCTCGGCGTCGAGGCGGCGGGCGGCGAACAGCAGCGCCTCGGCGGACGAGCCGTCCATCCAGTGCGCGTCGTCGACCAGGCAGAGCAGCGGCCGCTCCTCCGCCAGGTCGGACAGCAGGGTCAGCACCGCGAGCCCCACGAGGAACCGGTCGCTCTCGGCCTCCGGGCCGCCCATGTTGAGGGCCGCGCGCAGGGCCTCGGCCTGCGCGTCCGGGAGGCCGCCGATCCGGTCGAGGTGGCGGCCGAGCAGCAGGTGCAGGCCCGCGTACGGCATGGTGCTCTCGGTCTCGACGCCCGTCCCGCGCAGGACGCGCATGCCGTCGGCGGCGCCTGCGGCGTGGTCGAGGAGGGCGGACTTGCCGATCCCGGCCTCGCCGCGCAGGACGAGGGCGCCGCTGCGCCCGGCGCGGGCCCGGTCGAGGAGCCCGTCGATCGCGGCCAGTTCCCCGTCCCGCCCGTACAGCATGCGCTCACCCTACTCAGCCCGCCGCGGCGCCCGGATGGTTGAAGCCCTCACCTCGGGTATCGCCACGAGTCGTACGCCCCCGGCGCCGAACACCGACAGGAGGTTGTCATGGCCGACCAGGCCACCAAGGAGAACGTCGTCGATCTGCTGCTCGCGCAGCACGAGGAGATCCGCCACCTCGCCACGACCGTGGAGAAGAACCACGGCAAGGTGCGCAAGGACGCGTTCGACCGGCTGCGCAGGCTTCTCGCCGTGCACGAGACCGCCGAGGAGGAGGTCGTCCACCCGTTCGCCCGGCGCGGGGACGGCTCCCGCGTGGTGGACGCGCGGCTGGAGGAGGAGAACAAGGCCAAGGGCGTTCTGTCGGACCTGGAGAAGATGGACCCGGAGTCCGCCGACTTCGAGGAGACGTTCGCCAGGTTCCACCGGGACCTGGCGGCGCACGCCTCGCACGAGGAGAAAGAGGAGTTCCCGCGCATCGCCCGCGAGGCCACGCCCGAGCAGATGCGCGGCATGGCCAAGGCCGTCAGGGCCGCGGAGGCGATCGCGCCGACCCATCCCCACCAGGGGACGGAGTCGCCGACCAAGAACCTCGCGGTCGGGCCGGTGGCGGCCGTCGCCGACCGCGTCCGCGACGCCATCGGCAAGGCGCGCGGCTGACCGTCCCGGGGGCGGCCCCGCCGGGCCGTCCCTCCCTTGAGGAGGTGCGATGACCCACCGGAAGAACGACGAGGACAAGCCGCTCGCCGACCGGCGCGCCGAGGCGGGGGCGCCGCAGGAGGACGACGCCGACGTGGGGGGCGAGCACACGCCCGGCCCCACCGACCCGCCGAACGCCGAGGCCGACGCCCCGGGCGGGGAGGACGACGGCTACAGCCCGCAGACCGAGGTCCCCTGAGCCGCCCGGGGCGCCGTGCCCCTCACTCGCTGTCGTCGTCGCGGTCGGCCCCGACCGTGACGCCGACGACGTCCTGCAGTTCGCTCAGGACCGCGGCGAGTTCCGGGACCGAGCCCGTCCCTTCCAGCGTGAGCGTCACCACGGCGTTGCCGGGGCGCCGCCGGTCGGGTTCGCGCCGGTCCCGGCGCTCGTCGCGGCCGCGGTCGGAGTCGTCCGGCAGGTGGTCGCGGTCGACGTGGACCTCCAGGATCACGAAGTCGCGCCGCGTGGCCTCCATCAGGACCTGCCGCAGCGCGCCCCGCCCGTCCCCGTAGACGATCCGCAGCCGCGCGACCCCGGCCCGGCGGTAGCGCTCCAGCGGAAGCCTCTTCGTCAACCCGCTGAGCCCGTACACGACGAGGAAGTGGATCGCGGTGACCGCCACCGCGAGGACCGGCAGCCCGCCGCCGGCCGCCATGCCGACGGCCGCCGTCACCCACACGACGGCGGCGGTCGTGAGCCCGCGCACCGCGTCCCGGCGGACGAAGATCAGCCCGCCGCCGATGAACCCGATGCCGGACACGATCTGCGCCGCCACCCGGGAGGGGTCCAGCGAGACGTTCCCGGGGACGTTCTCGAAGCCGTACTTGCTGACCAGCATGAACAGGGCCGCACCGACGCCGACGAGGGTGTGCGTGCGCAGTCCCGCGCTCTTGTTGCGCAGCCCTCGTTCCAGCCCGATCGCGGCCGACAGCACCATGGCGAGCAGCAGCTCGCCGATCTCCACCCAACCCTGCCCGGGGGACAATTCGAACACCCTCGTACCACCCCTCCCTCTTCCGTTGTCCATCGGCCGAACCGCGCCGGCCGGCACGCGCGCCGGCCGGGCGGCAGCAGACGGGAGGCCGCC
>NZ_JBEZJP010000421.1:0-7228 GCF_040653175.1 Actinomadura sp. NPDC048032 | reverse complement strand
GCACCAACATCGAGGCCGCCTGCGCCCGCTTCGGTTTCGTCCCGAATGTCGTCGCCGAGACCCGCGACCTCACCCTCGTGCGGCAGCATGGGAGTCTCCGAGGTGGTGTCCCTGTTCAGCCGAGCTTGTAGAGCCGGGCGCCGGTGGTGCCGCCGTAGGCGCTGGCGTCGACGGGGGTGGCGTTCTTCTGGACCCAGGTGGTGACGGCGGTGTCGCCGCCGCCGGGGCCCATGCGGCCGCCGAGCAGGATGTAGCGGAGCCTGCCGTCCTTGACGTACTGCTGGAGCTTGGCGACGGTCATGGCGGGGTCGCTGCCGGTGAAGCCGCCCATGGCGATGGCGGGGCGCCCGGTCCGCAGGATGATCGAGGAGGCCTCCTGGGCGCTGGAGACGGCGACGAGCCAGGTGGCCCCGCCCTGGTTCTTCTCCAGGTAGGTGAGCATCTGGGTGTCGACGCCGCCCCCGGGGCCGCCGCCGAATCCGCCGCGCACTCCGGCTCCGCCGGGCCGCTGCCCGCGCCCGTCCGCGCCCCGCCCGTCCGCGCCCCGCCCGTCGGGTGCCTGCGCGTTCTGGCCGCCGGGCTGCCACGGGGGCGTCATCCCGCCGGGGGCCTGGCCGCCGGGCATGGCGGGGGGCGCGCTGCGGCCGCCGGGGAAGGCGCCGCGCGGCCCGAAGCCGCCGCCGGGGCCGCCGCCGGAGGCGGGGCCGGCCAGGGGGTTGGTGCCGTTGGACGTGGTGGATGCGGCCGCGACGGCGTAGGCGCCGGGGCCTGCCAGGCCCGCGGTCACGGCGAGGGCGAGGCCGGCGACGGTGGCGCGTGTCCCGGCGCGGCCGGAGACCCGTCCCGCGATCAGGGCGGCGGCGGCCAGGACGGTGGTGGCGGCGACGGCCCACCGCAGCCACGGGTTCCAGGACGGGGTGCGGTCCAGCAGGACGAACGCCCACGCGCCCGTGACGGCGACGCCCGCGGGCAGCACCCACGCCCAGGCCCGCGACGTGCGGTGGGCGCGGGTCAGCAGGACGGCTCCGGCGCCGGTGAGCGCGGCGATCGCGGGGGCCATCGCGGTGGAGTAGTAGGGGTGGAAGGTGCCCTGGGCGAAGCTGAACACCACGTAGTGGACGGCGAGCCATCCGCCCCACAGCAGCAGCGCGGCGCGTGCGGGGTCGGTGCGGGGTCGGCGGCGCAGCAGGACGAGTCCGGCGGCCAGGGCGAGGACGGCGAACGGGATGAGCCAGGAGATCTGGCCGCCGAGGATGTCGTTGAACAGACGCCCGGCACCGGACTGGCCGCCGAAGCCGCCGCCTCCTCCGGGGCCGCCGCGCCCGCCCGGGCCGCCGCCCTGGCCGAGGATGCGGCCGAGGCCGTTGTAGCCGACGACCAGGTCCCAGGCGGTGCCGTCGGTGCTGCCGCCGATGTAGGGGCGGGAGCGGGCGGGGATGGCGTCGACCAGCAGCGTCCACCACAGGGAGGAGGCGGCCAGGACGGCGCCGGCGGCGAGCAGGTGCCCGATGCGGCGGGCCGGGGCGGGCCGCGCGGCGACCAGGTAGGCCAGGGCCAGCGCGGGGACGGCCAGGAACGCCTGGAGCATCTTGGTGTTGAAGCCGCATCCGACGAGGAACGCCGCGAGGAGCAGGGGCCGCAGCCGGCCGGTGTCGATGGCGCGCTGGCAGGCCCAGGCGGCGGCGACCAGGAACAGCACCAGGAGGGTGTCGGGGTTGTTGTCGCGGTTGATCGCGACGGTGATCGGGGTGAGGGCCAGGACGGCGGCGGCGGTGAGCGCGGCGGCGTGCCCGAAGGCGCGGCGGACCGTCGCGTGCAGGACGGCGACGGCGGCGGCGCCGGCGGCGACCTGCGGGAGCAGCAGGCTCCAGGTCCCGAATCCGATGACGCGGGCGGTCAGCCCCATCGCCCACAGGGCCATGGGGGGTTTGTCGACGGTGATGTAGGAGCCGGCGTCCAGGGATCCGAAGAAGAACGCCTTCCAGCTCTGGGTGCCGCTCTTGACGGCGGCGGAGTAGTAGGAGTTGGCGTCGCCGGCGGCCGTCAGTCCCCACCCGTACAGGGCGGTGGCGGCGATCAGGACGGCCCACAGGGCGGGGCGCGCCCAGCGGGGGTCGCCTTCGGGTCCGAGGAGCAGGCGGCGGGCGCGGCCGCGGGGCGCGGTGCGCCCTGCGGCGGGCGGCGGCGGGGTGAGGGTGGAGGTCATGCCGGGGTCCCTCCGGTGCTGTCGTGGGCGGGCGGGGGCGCGGCGACGGTCTCTGCGGCGCGCCCCGCGGCGGGTGCGGCTGCGGGTGCGGCGGGGTGGTCGCCGAGGCGGCGGGGGTGGAAGATCCAGGCGCGCATGAGCAGGAACCGGGCGAGGGTGGCCAGGGCGTTGGCGGTGACGAGCGCGGCGACCTCGACGGCGCGTCCGGCGCCGGGCGCGGCGGCGTGCAGCAGGGCCAGGCCGCCGGTGCTGAGGGCCAGGCCGAGCAGGAACGCGGCGCCGCCTTCGAGCTGCTGGCGCATGGCGCGGCGGGGGCCGGTGACGCCGAAGGTGAAGCGGCGGTTGGCGGCGGTGTTGCCGACGGTGGTGACCACCAGGGAGAGGGCGTTGGCCCACAGCGGCCCGAGGAACAGGCGCAGCAGGACGAACAGGATGAGCTGGGCGAGGGTGCTGAGGACGCCGATGACGGCGAAGGCGGGCAGCTGGCGGGCCATGCCGGCGGGGAGCGCGTCGGCGGCCCGGCCCGCGGCGGCGGGGGCGCGGCGCCCGCCGACGGGGGCGCGGAACGCGCCGGTGAGCATGCGGCGGGCGACGCGGGCCATGCCGCGCAGGTCGTCGCGGGCGGTGCGCAGGACGTCGACGCGGCTGTCGGGGTCGTCGACCCAGTCGACGGGGACCTCGTGGATGCGCAGCCCGTTGCGTTCGGCGAGCAGCAGCAGCTCGGTGTCGAAGAACCACTCCTCGTCCTCGACCGAGGGCAGCAGCGCCTGGACGATCTCGGTGCGGGCGGCCTTGAAGCCGCACTGGGCGTCGGTGAAGCGGGCGGCCAGGGCGGTGCGCAGCAGCAGGTTGTAGCAGCGGGAGATGATCTCGCGGCGGGGGCCGCGCACGACGGCGGAGCCGCGGGTCAGGCGGGAGCCGATGGCCAGGTCGCTGTGCCCGGAGATGAGGGGGGCGACCAGCGGCAGGAAGGCGTCCAGGTCGGTGGACAGGTCGACGTCCATGTAGGCGACGACGTCGGCGTCGCTGGTGCCCCACACGTGTCGCAGGGCGCGGCCTCGGCCCTTGTCGCGCAGGCGGACGGCGCGGACGCGGGGGTGGCGGTCGGCCAGGTCGCGGGCGATCGGCCAGGTGGCGTCGGTGCTGGCGTTGTCGGCGACGGTGATGCGGAAGGGGTAGGGCAGGGTGTCGGCGAGGTAGGAGTGCAGGCGTTCGACGCTGGCGGCCAGGACGCGTTCCTCGTTGTGGACGGGGACGACCACCTCGACGAGCCGTCCCCGTCCGCCGTGGTCGTGCGGCGGCGGGGGCGGCGCGGCGGGCGTGCCCGGTTCGGTGATGAGGTGACTCATGGGACCGAGGTTCGGGGGCCGGTGTGGGAGGGCGGTGAGCCGTGTCTTAACGCCGCATGAGAAACCCGCCGGGTGGTCAGTCGCCGGGGCCGGGGGTGCCGGGGAGGCGGACGCGGGCGAGGGTGCCGCCGCCGGGGGCGGGTTCCAGGGCGACGCTTCCGCCGCATTCGGCGACGACGCGCGCGACGATGGACAGTCCGAGGCCGGAGCCGGGCAGGCTGCGGGCCGACGGGGAGCGCCAGAACCGTTCGAACACGTGCGGCAGGTCGGCGGCGGGGATGCCGGGGCCGTGGTCGCGGACGGTGAGTTCGCCGTCGTGCAGGGCGGCGGTGACGGTGCCGCCGGGCGGGCTGAACTTCACGGCGTTGTCGAGGAGGTTGACGATGGCGCGTTCCAGGGAGGCGGGGTCGCCGTGGACGTGCCAGGGCCGGGCGTCGCAGGTGACGGTGAGGCCGGGGCCGCGCAGGCGGGCGCGTTCGACGGCGCGGTCCAGGACCTCGTGCAGGGCGACGGTCTCGTGGACGGGGGCGGTGTCGGCGGGGCGGGCCAGTTCCAGCAGGTCGCCGACGAGGCTGGACAGTTCCCGCATCTGCGCGCGGACGCTGGCCAGCAGGTTGCGGCGGGTCTCCTCGGGCAGGTCGCGGCCGGCGGCCTCGGCGCGCAGCAGCAGGTCGATGTTGGTGCGCAGGCTGGTCAGGGGGGTGCGCAGCTCGTGGCCGGCGTCGGCGATGAGCTGCTGCTGGCGTTCGCGGGAGGCGGCCAGGGCGGCGGTCATGGTGTTGAAGGAGCGGCTGAGCCGGGCGATCTCGTCGGTGCCCTCCTCGGGGATGCGGGTGTCCAGGTCCTCGGTGCGGGCGATGTGCTCGACGGCGCCGGTGAGCTCGTCCACGGGCCGCAGCGACGCGCGGGCGATCATGAGGCCGGCGGCGGCGGACACCAGGACGCCGAGGGCGGTGACGGCGGTGAGCAGCAGCGCCAGGTTGTCCAGGGGGCCCTGGACCTCGTCGAGGGAGATGGCGTAGGACACGGCGGCGGGGGTGCCGTCGGGGAGCCGGAACGAGCGGGTGAGGATCCGGACGCCGTCCTCGGCGCCGGTGGCGGTGACGCCGGTGCCGTCGTGGTAGACGTGGTCGCGCTCGCCGCGGGCGACCCGCGCGTCCTGGGCGCCGACCTGGAGAGCGCCGGCGCCGGGGACGGTGCAGCGCCGCCCGTCGGCGCGGACCAGCTGCATGATCTCGTAGGGGCCGGGCGGCGGGTTCTGGGCGCCGGTGCCGGTGGGCTCGGAGGAGCAGGCGGCCAGGATCGCCTCGGGGCGGCGGGGCAGGCGGGGGCCGTGGAAGGGGGGCTGACCGTCGCGGTAGCCGCCGTCGCGGGCGCCGGGCGGGCCGCCCGACACCGCGCCGAGGCGGCGGTCCAGTTCGCGGTACAGCTGGTTGCGGGTCAGCAGCCATCCGGCGCTGGCGCAGGCGGCGACGGCGAGCGCGACGGCCGCGGCGGTGAGCAGCGCCATCCGGGCGCGGAGCGTGAGCCTCCGGGTGAGGCGCCGGGCGACGGGGGCCCGGGTGCTCACGGGGACGCCGCCGGGCGCAGCACGTACCCGACGCCGCGGACGGTGTGGACGAGCCGCGGCAGCCCGCCCGCCTCGGTCTTGCGCCGCAGGTACATCACGTACACGTCCAGGGAGTTGGAGGCGGGTTCGAAGTCGAATCCCCAGACGGTCTCCAGGATCTGCTCGCGGGTGAGGACCTGGCGGGGGTGGGTGAGGAACATCTCCAGCAGCATGTACTCGGTGCGGGTGAGTTCCAGGGGGCGCCCGGCGCGGGTGACCTCGCGGGTGAGGGTGTTCATGCGCAGGTCGTCGAAGGCCAGGACGTCGCCGGGTGCGGTACCGGGCGCGGCGGGGGCGGGGGCGGTCATGGCGGCGCGGCGCAGCAGGGCGCGGACGCGGGCGAGCAGTTCGTCGAGGTCGAACGGCTTGGCGAGGTAGTCGTCGGCGCCGGCGTCCAGCCCGGTGACGCGGTCGCCGACCATGTCGCGGGCGGTGAGCATGAGGACCGGCATGGTGGCGCCGAGGGCGCGCAGCCGGCGGCAGGTGGTCAGGCCGTCCATGCGCGGCATGAGGACGTCCAGCACGACCAGGTCGGGGGTCTCGCGCTCGACCTGGTCCAGGGCGGTGACGCCGTCGGCGGCGCCTTCGACCCGGTAGCCCTCGAACTCCAGGCTGCTGGTCAGGGACTCGCGGACGGCGGGTTCGTCGTCGACCACGAGGATCCGCGGGGGCGGTGCGTCCTGCGGGCCGGGTTCCATGTACTCACGGTAGACAGCGCCGGTGGGCGGCCCGGCCTCCGGCGGGTGTTTCTCATGGTTCTTTCAGAAACTTCTGAGGGCCGGTTCAGCGTTCGCCGTCGGGGCGCGCGCCGAGGTCGAGGCCGGTGTCGGTGTCGGTCTCGGCGGTGGCGTCGGCCCACGCGTCGCCGCCGGCGGCGGGTTCGGGGGGCTCGACGGTGGCCTTGATGACGACGGCGGTCGCGGCGGCCGGGCGGGGCGCGGCGGGGCGGGTGGCGGTGGTCCAGGTGGTCTTGGCGACGTCGACGACGACGTCGCGGGACACCTCGACGATGATGCCGCGCAGGGTGTCGCGCAGGGCGAGCTTGAGGGCGTCGCGGAGCAGTTCGCGCAGGACGGCCTCGACGGCGGCGGTGGCGGCGCGGGCGGCCAGGTCGCGGGCGGTTCGGGCCAGGGCGCTTCCGGCGGCGGCGGTGAGCAGCCCGGAGGCGGTGCGGGCGGCGCCGCGCACGCCGGGGTCGCGGCCGGCGCGGGCGGCCAGGTCGGCCAGCGGCGCCAGTTCGGCGGTGGCGCCGGTGGCCTCGGCGGCGCCGCGGGCGGTGTCGCGCAGGGCGGCGGCCAGGTCGCGGGCGGCCTGCTCGGCGGTCTGGCGGACGGCGCGGGCGACGACGTCGCGGCCGGCGATCATCAGGGCGTCCACGGCGGCGTCGGCGACGGTGTCGACGGCGGCGTCCACGACCATGCGGGTGGCGGCCTGCACGACGGGGGCCGAGGCGGTGCGGCCGGCGGCGTCGGCGACGGTGCCGGCGGCGGCGCGGGCGAGGGGGCTCTGGACGGCCAGGCGGCGCGCGGCGGCGGCCATGGGGTGGCGGGCGGCCTGCTCGGCGAGGGTCATCGCGGCGGCGGCGGCCTCGAACGCGCCGGCGGTGGCGGGGTTGGCCGCGGCGGCGGCGCGGGCCTCGGTGACGGCGCGTTCGGCGGCGGCGCGGGCGGCCTTGACGGCGGCGTCCCGTGCGGCCTGCTCGGCGGCCCTCATCACCGGCGTCCCGGACGCCTGGGCCAGGATGCGGTCGGCGGCGAGCGCGGCCGCGCCGCGGGCGGCGTCGCGGACCGGTTCGCTCGCGGTGGCGATGCGCGCGGCGGCCGGCGCCAGGCCGTCCCAGATCTCCTGCACCCGCCGGGCGGCCGCCTGGTCGGCGCGGTCGAGCCCGGTCGGCCGGTCGTCGTTGTCGCCGTCGTTGTCGCCCACGTGGTCGTCCACGGTCACGCCCCCTCATCGCGATCCCGCCCCAAATCACCATAACTGCCGAACAGTGCTGTCAGTTCCGGGCGACGTCCCCGCCGGCGCCCCCGCCGGGCGGGTCGTCGCCCCCCCGGGGCCGGGGGA